>CAUVFG010000130.1:0-4390 GCA_963551125.1 uncultured Selenomonas sp.
CGGGTTCGTGATGCGGTAGCTGTACTCGCCGAAGCAGCGGATGTTGACGTTCAGCATATACTGGCCGATCATGGTCTCGAACTGGATCGACTGCGCCGTCCCGTACTTGTTGCCCATGATCTCCTTCGTGTTGAAGAAGTAAATGCGCTGATCCTTCGGCGCGTCGCCGCCGAACGTGAAACGCTTGCCGATGTTCTTCAGCACGGATTTGAGATCATTTGCGAGATCGCCGCCGAAGACCGTCGGCTCGGTCGAGCTGTCGTAGGTGAACGCGCCCGGTTCCGCGCAGATCTCGACGACCTTGCCCTGCTCGACGATAATCATGCACTGCCCCTCGTTGACTGCGATGACGGAGCCGTTCGTGATGATGTTGTCCGTTGCGCTCGTGTTGGAGCTGCGGCCGCTGACGCGCTTCTGTCCCTTGGCGACGAGCGAATCCTTGTCAAGGCTGTCGCAGTAGAAGTATTCTTTCCACTGGTCGGCGAGGACGCCGCCGACAGAGCCGACGGCTGCTTGGATGAGTCCCATGGTATTTCCTCCTCTAAATGAATAAACGTGAGTGTTCTGAAAGTTCTCTTGTATTGTAACACAATACACAAAAAAAGCATACTGTCATAAATGACAGGTATGCCATTTTTACGAAAAAATATTGTTTTCGTCGGGAGTGGCGGGGCGCTCGAAAGACATACCCGCATACCCGCGCTCGGTCGCCTCGACGGCGAGGCCGACGATGCTCTTGTAGCCCGTCTTAGCGAGCATATTGCCGATGTGGAAATGAACCGTACGCTTCGTGATGCCGAGCGCGTTCGCGATTTCTTCGCACGTCATGTTGTGGCAGATGTGCTGCAGGATGGCGAATTCTCGCTTCGTCAGCGGGGTCTCCGTGCTGCCGAATGTGTACGTGCCGTGAACGTCGGGGTAGATACGTTCGCCGCGCATGGTCGCGCGGATGCAGTCGGCGAATGCCTCGCTCGAGGATTCCTTGTAGATGAAGCTGTCCGCCCCTGCATTTTTTGCCCATTCCAGGAAGGCGACTTCCTGCATTCCCGTCATGAGGACGACGCGCAGATGCGGAAAGCGCGCCTTCAGCCGCTCGCAGATCTGAATGCCGCTCGTGCGCCCCTCCATACAGATGTCCATGAGGACGAGGTCGGGAGCGAGGCGACGGCACGCCTCCTCTGCGACCTCCGAGAGCGTGCAGGTGCCGATGACCTTGATGTCCTTCAGGGGCGCAAGAATCTTTACAAGTCCCTCGAGCAGGATCTTCTGATCGTCCACGAGAAGAATTTTAATCATCCTTGGTTCTCTCCTATCTGTGCATCCAGTTCAAAATGTGGTGACGGCGTAATGCGGAGGCGCCCGCCGAGCTCGTTCACGCGGCGCATCATGCCGGAGAGTCCGCCGCCGGGGCGCAGGCGAGGGCAGCCGGTGCCGTTGTCGCGGATGCGCAGCCGGCGCTCCGAGATTGTGATATAGATCGCGTTTGCACGCCCGTGACAGACGGCGTTGCTGAGCGCCTCGCGGATGATGGCGGCAAAGGCGCGTGCACGGCGCAGATTGCGCGGCAGCTCTCCCCTGAGTGTGAGCGCAATGCCGAGCCGTCGATAGGTGTCCGCCATATCGGCGAGCAGTGTTGCGGGATGGGGCTCCCGCGAGAGCGGGACGGATTCGAGCAGGCTATCGATGCGCACAATCGTGTCGAGTGCGTCCTTTGGCGCGGTGCTCGCGAGGAGCTGCTGCAGCATGGAGATGCGCTGCCCGAGCACATCGTGCACGCGCGAGGTGACCTCCTGCAGCGTGCGGTGCCGCTCCGCCTTCTCAAGATTCGCGAGCAGATTCTTCTGTGCCGAGATCATGCCGGACAGAGCGGCATTCGTTGCCTCGAGCTCGCGCGATATGGCATCCAGCTCCGTCACGCAGGAGGCGGTGATCTGCCAGCCCGTGAGATCGCCCGTCAGCTGTACGCGCTGCACGAGCCACACATCGCCCGCAGCAAAGCGGAACAGGGCGGCATCCCTACGCAGCTCCTTTTCTGCCACGGCGGGCGCATCAAACGCCAACAGATCCTGCCAGAACACCGCTGCATTCCGATACTGGCGTCCGCAGAGCCGCTCCATGAAATCCAGCATAGTGATGTTGATGAGCACGACACTGTGATCCGCACGGGCAAAGAGCAGCCCGTCCGGCAGGAGGTCAAGCCCTGCGCGGATGGAGGAGACCGTTACCTCGCGCGTGCGCCATGCACGCGCATAGTGGACGAGCAGGAGGAGGCGTGCCGTGAGCAGAGCAAGGACGAGGAGCGCACTGTAGGGCATGAGGGGATCGAAGATCGGCAGGGAGAAGACGCCCGCCGCCGAGAGGAGCCCCCCGCGCCATGGGCGGCGCGTGGCCGAGTAGACCCCCGCCGCAATGGCGAAGAGCCCTGCGTCCCAGCGCTGAAAGGTGATCCATCCGTCGGGTGGCAGCCCCATGAGGAAGAGCTTCCAGCTGCCGCCGATCAGCAGCGTGATGCAGAGTGTGATCGAGAGTGCCGCCAGCTCCGGCAGACCGCGGCGGATGCGGTGGCGGTCAAAGCGGGCAAAGCCTCGGCAGAACGCAGCAGCCTCGGCGATGAGGACGAGCACCGCGAGGAGGACGATGCCGAGGATCTCGGCGTAGTTGTATGCCGTCAGCCGTTCCATACCGCACCGACCTCCTCTGCAGGGGCGGGACGCACCGTCAGCGAGAGCGCGTAGCCACGATCACGAAGCGTGACCGACAAGCCATGCTGCTCCTCCCAGTGCGTCGCCCACGGGGCGATCCAGTCTGCGCTTTCCAGCAGAAAGGTGATGCTGCTATCCGCAAATCGGCAGAACACCTCCGCTGTGCCCGCACGCGCCGCACGCGCAAGGAACTCTGCGAAGAAGTCAAAAAGTGCGAGTGCCGTGCCTGCGTAGAGATGATGCGGCAGACTCCACTCCACGCCGACGCGCAGTCCCAGCGGGCGTAGGTAGGTGCAGGTCTCCGAGACCGCCATCGACAGCTCGTCCGTGCGGATCGTGTCGTCCTCCTGCCCCTTGAGGAAGAGGACACAGCGCTTCTTCAGATAAGAGGAGAGGAGGTTGAGCCGACGGATCAGCAGCGTGACCTCCGCCTCGTCCTCCGCTGTCATTAGCTGCTCACGATAGCTGCGCAGGAGCGGACGCTTCGCTGCGAGGATTGCCTCCAGCTCCTCCGAGAGCTGTTTGCGGAGCGTGAGCCCGAGGAGCTGCTTGCGGATATTGTGCTCCGCACGCAGGAGATCATGAGAACGTCGCAGGGCATCGCGTGTGAGCGCGAGCTGCCGCTGCCGCTCGTGCAGGAGAGACAGATCCTCCTGCCAGAGAAGCGCACCGCCGTGAATCGCCATGCGTGACGTGCGAAAATCCTTCGTCGGTGCGTGCGTCCGTGCTGCCGCGGTAAAGACGGGGGTCCCCGCCGTATCTACGAGCTGCATCGCGAGCCGTGAGTGCGTGAAGAACTTTTGATGCAGACGGTTCGACGGCATCAGCCCCGTGCGCATACAGAGCTCGATGAGCAGCAGAAAAAACAGTGCCGTCACCGTTGTCAGCTCCGCCCATTGTACCCACGCGATCAACTGATAGGCGATCGAGTACACGATGAAGGCGAAAAACAGCGCAAACGGGAGCACCATCGCGGGGCGCAGCACCTCTTGGCGCTTTGTCTTTTCGAGGAGGAGGAGGAGAGCCGCGCAGAGCTCGATGAACCAGAGCGTCCAGTAGGCGTACGACCCCCACGCCAGATGATCCGACCACTCCATCGTCTCCGTGCTCCATGTGAAGTAGAAGAATTGATGGTGGAGATCGTTGCAGAGAATGAGCACGGCGAGGAAGAGATTGATCCCGAAGACCGCCTTCAGCCACGCGGGCATCGCGCGGTTGAGCACATCCTCGTCCGACGCCCATGCAATCCAGAGCAGCGCGACCGAGAGTCCTCCGCGGAACACGTAGTAGAGGTACCAGAGCATGTGCTCCAGCGTGTCCATGTGCGTGGGCATGAGAATCTTTGCCGTGCGGTCCAGCTCCCAGAGGACGAGCATCACGATCAGGAGCAGGACGGCGCGCCGCGTGCCGCGGTGCAGGACGCGGTACAGGATCGCCGCCCCCCAGCAGACCGTGATGATGAGCGTGCAGACGAGGATTGTAAAACGCTCGTGCGCCTCCGAGGGGGCAAGGAGAGGGCGATCATTCAGCTGTGTATGGTAGTGCGTGTTCACCGTGCGCAGAGAGAGTAGGAAATCGGACGGAATCACGTGCGCAGCCGAGGATGGTTCTGCGACAGGTGGATAGCCTGCTGCGGACAGTTCTGCGGCGAGCTCCGGAGAGAAGGTGAGGGGACGGCGCGAGAGCAG
>CAUVFG010000131.1:0-4357 GCA_963551125.1 uncultured Selenomonas sp.
CGGCGAACTCCTTGAACATATTCATGAGTTCGGGCAGATTGTGGAATTTGGCGAAACGTGTCTTCAGCTGGTAATCCCTGCCCTCGGGCTTCAGCTCCATGCCGACGGTGATTTCGCCGAAGTTTGCCGCCCATGCGTCAAAATGGGAGAGCTTCTGCGCGGAAAGACGCGGTGCAGCGAGATAGCGCTGCATGGTGAAGAGTTCCGTCATGGAGTTGGATACGGGCGTTCCGGTCGCAAAGATCACGCCCTTGTTGTTCGTAATCTCGTTGATGTATTGGCATTTCAGATAGAGATCCCACGAACGCTCAGATTCGCTCGTCCCGATACCCGCAACGCCGGAAAGCCGTGTCGGCGTATAGAGATTCTTGAAGTAATGCGCTTCATCCACGCAGAGCCGATCAACGCCGAGTTCCTCGAAGTCGATCACGCCCTCCCTGTTCTTTTCTCCTTCCTGCTGCAATTTTTCCAGCTTCGCCTCGAGACTCTTCTTCTTTTTCTCAAGCTGACGAACGCTGTGCGGCTTGTCCCCTGACCGAATGATGGTCTCGCTTTCAAGGGCTTCCCGTATCCGCTCGATCTCAGACGCATAGAGTGCCTCCTGCCGCTCCTGTGAGACCTTGATCCGCTTGAACTGCTCGTAGCTCATCACGACGGCGTCCCAGTTCTGCGTAGCAACGCGCGCAATGAACTCCCGCCGGTTTTGCTTTTCAAAGTCCTTCTTTGTCGCAACGAGGATTTTCGCCTGTGGATAGAGACGCTGAAACTCCTCGCCTGTCTGCTCCGTCAGATGTCCCGGAACGATCATCAGAGCCTTGTGCGAGATGCCGAGCCGCTTCGCCTCCATGATGGACGCCACCATCTCGAAGGTCTTGCCCGCACCAACACAGTGCGCGAAAAGCGTGCTGCCCCCGTAAAGGCTGTGTGCCACGGCGTCCTTCTGGTGCGCGTTGAGGGAAATAGAGTTCGACATCCCCGGAAAATGCAGATGGGCGCCGCTGTACTCACGCGGACGGATGTTGTTGAAATTGCGGTTGTAGTAGTCAGTGATGAACTGTACGCGCTGCGTGTCTTGGATGAGCCACTCCTGAAACGCATCCTTGATCTCCTGCTGCTTCATCTGCGCGGCGATGGTCTTTTCGCGATCCACGATCTTCTTTTTATCATCGTCTGTTGGGACATAGACGACAGGCGTCCGAAAGTTGAGTGCCCCGCTCAGAAGCTCATAGGCATCCTTTTCCTTCGTCCCCCAGCGCATTGTTGCAGGGTTGCGACGCGCGTCTGCGGGATGCTTCACCTGCCATTCGCCCGTCTCAGGGGAATACGCGACCGCAACAGACCACCCCGGCTGGAATTTCTCCTCGATGAACTGCTCGATATAGCGCGTGGGCAGCCATGACACGCCGAGTCCGCAGGAAATGTCGCCGATCTCCAAATCTTTCGGCTTGACCTCATCAAGTGCGGCGTAGTTTTTCTGCACGCGGAAAAGCTGCTCCTCGAGCGCAGCACGCTCTTCCGGCGACGCCTCCGCGCCGCTCCCTTCTGCAAGCTCCTTTTCGATGACAGCGCGCCTTTTTTCGAGGTCTTCCATCTTTCCACGAATATCCCCGGAGAGATAGGCGTCGGCTTGCACATAGCCCGCTGCCTCATCGTAGAAAATCTGCTTGAATTCGAGTTCACTGATAAGGTCGCTTGCGGGCTTTCCCGTAAGTTCTGCCATATAGGAGAGATCGACGCCGCCCTTTTGCTGCACGGAGATCGTCAGGGCATCGGCTGCACTCTCCGCCTCGGTCGGGACGCGCTGCGGGACAATGGTACGCTCGGTGAAAATATCCGCCTTGCGGATAAAATTCTTCTTGCTGTCATAGATTTCATAAGCGGCAATGAAGTTGCTGCCGGGATCGACGCCAAAGAGTTTCTTGAGCGTCTTATCCTGCACAATGCGCCCATAGCGGCGCACATGATCCTCATAACGCTCCGTGAGCTTCTTTTGGAGCGCATAGAGTTCTTCATTGGAACACTCCTCCTGCTGCGCGCTCAGGAGTGCATGACCCGCATCGCGCAGATGGACGGCAGAAATCACGCGCGCCCGATCCTTATCGGACATCTCGGGCACGCTGCGCGCGCCCTCCATATCCACAAAACAGAGTGCCCCATCCTCTACATAGAAGCCCATGGATGCACGCTGCTCTCGCTGCTCCTGCACAGGAATGGGCAGCGTCTCGGGTGTGGGCGTATAGATACCGGTCGGAAGCGCCGTCAAGCGCTCTCTGATCGCAGCACCAAGATTCTGCCCCTCGGGCGCAAGAACGGTCTGCTCGCGCCCGTATGCCCCCGACCGTGTTGCAAACTCGCCCAGAACCTGCTCCGGGTTGTGATAAAAATATTTGTTGATGTTCTCCCCAGCCGGCGTGTGATAGACAACGCCGTCCCAGTCCACGGCGGCAAGGGCATCCTGCTGCTCCTCGGCGGGCGAACGCGCCGGATCTTTTTTCCGAAAGACGAGCAGATCGGAGATCACGCGCGTACCCGCAGCGGAAAACGCCGTCTCCGGTAGCCGCAACGCCGTCACAAGGCGCGCCTTATCCGCGAGCATTGAGCGCACGCGCTCCTTGCCCTTGTCCATCGTTCCCTTCGAGGTGATTGCGACCACAAGCCCACCCGGGCGCACCTCGTCAATCATCTTGTTCAGAAAGTAGTCATGGATACGCAGCCGCTCGCCGAGGTATTTCGGATCGCCCGTGATGATCTCATCGCCGAACGGTACGTTGCTGATCGCAAGATCGAACGACCCGTCTGCAAAGCGTGTCCGTTCAAATCCCTGCTGCGCGATCTCTGCGTCAGGATGTGCAAGCCGTGCAATGCGGGCAGAGAGCGCATCAACCTCCACGCCGAACAGGCAGCTCTCATTTCGCATTTCCTCCGGCATCGCGTCAAAGAAACGCCCCGCGCCGCACGACGGCTCCAGCACATTCCCCCCGGTAAAGCCGATATGGGCAAGTCCCTCATAGATTCCCGCGATGACCTCGGGCGGCGTGTAGTGCGCGTTTAGGGTAGACGCACGCGCAGATGAAAATTCCGCCTCCGTCAGATGTCTGCGCAGCGCGTCATACTCCTTTGACCACGCCTTATTTGCAGGGTCGAACGCCTCGGGAATCCCGCCAAAGCCGCTGTAGCTCCGCAAAAGGCGCAGCTCCTCGCTCGTCGGCGGGACTTCACGCTCCTCCAGAGCTTTCATCACGCGGATTGCCGCGAGATTGCGCGCAAAGACCGCCCGCTTGCCGCTCGTCGAGGACATATCCGCCGCGTAGTCGATGGCAGACAGATCGACCGGAGCTAGTTCTGCTCCTCGTCCTCCTCCCGGTACGGATTCCCCCACATCTCGTTTGCGATCCGCTCGCTCTCCTCCTCGTTCGCCCTCTTCAGTATCTCGTCGAATCCGCCCCACGGATGGAGATACGCCTCCATCATCAGGCGATCCCGTGCCTCCCATGGATCGTTTGCGTCGAGGTCTCCCCAGAACGTCAGGTACACCGTCATCTGCTCGATGAGTTTTTGTAACGTCACCTTCGGCTGCGTCTCCCACAGACGCAGCGGGATCTGTGACATCTCCGGAAAGACCACGGGAAATACCTGCGCCTCCTCCTGATGATAGAACGTCTTCGACAGTTCTCTCTCCTTCATCTCCAGACGTGCGTCCCAGAGCTGATCCTGTGCCTGTTCCTTCTCCTCGGCGGTCGCCGACGGATTCGCCAGCGTCTGCCATAGACGGATGTGTTCTTCCAGCGGGATCATGTTCTTTTGCATGGTTTCTTGCCTCCTCACGAATATGCCGCGCAACGGGATTCAAAATAAGCTGTGCAACCGACTGAATCCCGTACAGTGCCATTTCTGCATCTACATCGTTATATTCTGTGAGGATGAGGGGAAGTCCTACCTCTTCCTCCGCGTCAAAGCCGAGACGTGAGAGCGTGACGTATGCAGCACCAAGAGCAACGAGTTCCCTCGCCTTCTCGTCAGGGTATTCTTCCGCCGCTGTACGGCATGCTTCTATGACTGCCTCTCGTGTATCCTTTCCCTGCGCACCGAGCTGTGCCCTCAGAAAATCTCCGTCGCGTGCCTCACTATAACGCCAGAGAAGTGTCTGCAAATCCTGCCGCAAAGGATCGCGCGTATCGTTAATATCGTAGAGATAGTGCAGTTCTTCCTTTCCCTCGACACCAACGAGCACAGGAACACCACGCGCCCGCTCATGCACTCCCGTACGCAGGGATGCCCATGTTGCAGGGGACGCATACGCCACGCCCGCTGCGCTGCCATGAAAGAATAGCCCGATCTGCGTGTGGATTGGGTGGCG
>CAUVFG010000132.1:0-4342 GCA_963551125.1 uncultured Selenomonas sp.
GTGCAGTGGTTGTCGAACCAAGAATCCCCTGCCTTTAGGCATGGGGGAGTGTCAAAAATTCACTGATGAACAGTTGACAAAGTACAAAGTATAAACAATGAATAAATAAAAGGTGTCTTCATAATATCCAATGATATGACGCTGCATATACTTAACTATCTATAAGGGGAATTATGGATAGTTAGAATGAGAGGGCAAAAGGAATGTTTGCACAGATGGGAAAGAAGTGGTGACGGCACGGATGATAGCGTCGCGGATGGCAATGCGATGCAAAGAGAAAAAGTTTGCAAATGTAGGAACGGCGGGCAACTCGGACATTTTTGGACGAGTTCGATGCCCCCGGCGTTGCAGGTACTACAAGGGGCAAGCGACTGCACGGGTCTGCGAGTCCCGGCTTTTGTGTGCGTGAAAACGAAAAAAGGGGTTGACAACCTGACAACCCCGCCGCCGATGCTGAACAGGATATAGACACGCCGCCCCGCGCCGCGCGGGGCTTTTTGCTATCTACACTTGCCTACAGAGTGCCTACAATTTGCCTACACATTGAATGTTTTTCTTGCTATGTTCTGTTTTTGGGAAAGTGGCTAAAAACCCGCCATGCCTTGAAAAATAAGGGGTTGCGATATTTTTTGATGATTGCTAGTGCACTTGATTTTTCAATATGCTATACTGTAGTATAAGAACGACTGAATTCTTTGTAAAAGACAGGAGAACGCGCCGATGACCAAGGCTGTAAAAACGCGCATCCTACTCGCTCTGACCACGGCCTGTACCGTGCTTCCGATGACGGTTGATGCCGCCTACCATGGGGACACGGAGACGGGCTTTCAGCATCTCGATTTTATTGAAAATGAGCGGCGTGAGGAGCGCGCGAACCGTCTTACGGAGGAGCAGGAGAAGCTGCTCGCCGATGTCGCGGAGATGGAAAAGTACCTGCGTCATCCCGTGGATGTGGCTGCGCCGTCACCGATTGCGTTTGAGGGCGATGATCTGACCTATGACGAGCGCACGGGCGCGTTTACGGCAAAGGGACATGTCGATATTATCCAGCTTGCGGCGCGGCGCTTTCAGGGCGACTATGTGGAGGGGAACACCGCCACGGGCGTGGTCTCCGTCCCCGACCGCGCGCATCTGCTCCAGCTGACGCAGGGGGAGACCCGCGTGACGCTTGACGGCTACCGCATCAACTACAACTATAAAACGCGCGAGGGCGCGATGGCGGAGGCGGAAGGTAAGGTCGGCGGCTACTATATGACAGGCAAGCGCTTCGAGTTCTACCCGGACAAGATCGTGGTCTACGACGGCACGCAGACGAAATGCTCGGCACAGAAGCCGGACTATCATCTGAGCGCGGATGTGGCAGAGCTGTATCCGGGCGACAAGCTCGTGCTCACGAATGTGAAGTTTTGGATCAAGAACAAGGTCATCTTCAAGAAGAAACACTATGAGGTGGATGCCTCGCATCCCATCCAACGTAACTTTCCGACGGCGGGTTATGACAGTGACGACGGTTTCTGGCTTGAGCAGGTCTTTGACTACGACATTGCTCCGCGCGTGACGGCGCGCGCAAACCTCTACGTGACGACGAACAAGGGCTGGCGCAGTCACTACGATCTCGGATGGGGAAACGGAGGGGCGAGTGCTCTTTTGACATACGGCGTCTTTGACGACGGGGATGACGACTGGGTCAAGAAGGAGCCGTCCCTGATCCTAAGCTATGGAAAACGGTTTGGAAACACCCCGATCACTTATCGCCTCTACTCCGAGTATGGGCGCTGGTATGGCAGCGGCATTCACAGTAACCATTGGCAGTACGGCATCTCCGCTGCGCATGATACGATCCCATTCCACGGCTATGGGCTTGATCTCGCGGCGGGCTACTCCATCACACGCGAGAGCTATGACCGCTCGCGCGTCCAGGGCTTTAACGCGAGTGCCTATCTCACGAAGAAGTTCAACGATCGCTTTGCCGCCTACGTCGGCGGTATCTATACAAAGAGTACGAAGCAAAATGCGCTCTTTTACTTCGATCAGGAGGATTACTCAAAGGTGCTGCAGGCGGGACTGAGTTACCGTCTCGACGAGCGCAACCGCATCGGTATCGGTACGAAGTATGCCGTTGATCCACACCATTGGACGGATGTGGACTACTACTGGTTCCACGATCTGCACTGTTCGCAGATCATCCTGCGCTACCGCTCGAAGCAGGATTCGTGGAAGGTTAAATGGGAGTTTACGCCATGGTGAATGTGCTCACACAAATGGCTGATACCCCTGTCCTTATCATCGGGGATATGGTGGCGGATGTCTATCTCGACGGCACGATTGCGCGTATTTCGCGTGAGGCACCCGTGCTCGTGCTCGAGCAGCGGGAGGAGCGTGTGGTTGCGGGCGGCGCGGCGAATGTCGCAAACAATGCGGCGACGCTCGGCGGGCTCTCCTACGCCGTGGGCGTCTGTGGCACGGATGTGAGCGGCGATGCCCTCCTCGCCGTGCTTGGTGAAAATGGCGTGCATACGGAGGGCTTTGTGCGCGCGCAGGCGCATCCGACGATCACGAAGACACGCATCATCGCGGGCGGACGTGCAACGGTCAGTCAGCAAATCGTGCGTGTCGACCGCGAGTGGCACACACCGCTCACGGAGGAGACAGAGGAGGGGGTGCTTGCGCAGATTCGTGCATTACTCCCACGTGTGCACGGTGTCGTGCTCTCGGACTATGGCTCGGGCACGGTGACAGAGCGTGTGCGCCAACTCGTGATCGAGGAGACGCGCAGGATGGGACTCCCAAGCCTCGTGGATTCGCGCTATAACATCCTCGCCTATGAGGGCATCGGCTATGTCAAGCAGAACGATGCGGAGCTTGCAGCGGCGCTCGGGCGGGAGCTGCATTCGGAGGAGGAGATTCACGCGGCGGGTCATGCGCTGCGCGCACGGCTCTCTGCGGACGGCGTGCTCATCACGCGCGGGGACAAGGGCATGACCTTCTTCCTTGCAGACGGTACGGCGACGAATATCCCCGTCAGCGATCACAGTGAGATCTTCGATGTGTCGGGCGCGGGCGATACCTGCGTTGCTGTGATGATTCTTGGGCTTGCGGCGGGGGTCGACCCGCTGACGGCGGCGCGCCTCAGCAACATCGCCTCGGGCATCGCCGTGCGCAAGCGCGGGACGGCGACGGTTGCGCAAGAGGAGCTGCGTGCTGCTGTGCACGCGGCAGAGGGAGCGTGCTGATATGCTGATTCCAAATGAGCGGATTGCGGTGGTTTCCGCCGCACTGCGCGAAGGAGGGGCGCGTGTGGTCTTTACGAACGGCTGCTTTGACATCCTCCACGCGGGGCATGTGCGCTATCTTGCGGCGGCGCGTGCGCTCGGTGATGTGCTCATCCTCGGGCTGAACAGCGACGCGTCCGTGCGCCGTCTGAAGGGCGATGGGCGTCCCGTGAACAGCGAGGCGGATCGCGCGGAGGTCGTGGGGGCACTGACCTCCGTGGATTATGTCGTGATCTTTGGTGAGGATACGGCCGAGGAGCTGATTGCAAAGGTGCAGCCCGCCGTCTATGCAAAGGGCGGCGACTACACGCTGGAAACGCTGCCCGAGGCGCGCATTGTGGAACGCTATGGCGGCGAGGTGGCATTTATCCCGCTCGTCGCGGGGAAATCCACGACGAATATTATCGCGCGGGCGGGGCAGAAATAACGAAAGGAGGGCAGGGCATGAAGAACATCTTGGTTGTCAAATTGAGTGCAATCGGCGATGTGATTCATGCCCTGCCCGTTTCGTATGCCATCAAGGAGCGTTTTCCTGAAGCACATTTGACATGGGTGGTCGAAAAGCCCGCCTATCCGATTCTTGAGGACAATCCCTACATCGACGAGATCATCCTCTTCGAGAAGGCGAAGTTCCGCAGTATCGGTGGCTTTCTGCGCGAGATTGGCCCCTTTCGCCGCCGCCTGCGCGTGCGGCGCTATGACGCCTCGCTCGATCTGCAGGGGCTCTTCAAATCGGCGGCAATCGTGTGGAATGCGGGCGCACGGCGGCGCATCGGCACGGCGAATATGCGCGAGGGCGCACATCTCGTGAGCCGTCCTGTGCGTGGTGCGCACGCTAGGGGGCACATCGTTGAGCGCTATCTCGATGTCGCGCGTGCGCTGGGCTGCACGGTCGATGAGGTGCGCTTTCCCGTTGCCGTATCCGAACGCGATTGCTCGGCGGCTGAGATGCTGCTCGCACGCGAGGGTGTGCAGGAGGGGCGCGCGTTTGTCGCCTTTGCCATCGGTGCGAACTGGCCGAACAAACGCTGGCCCGTGGAGCACTTTGCCGCACTCGCGGACAGGCTCTA
>CAUVFG010000133.1:0-4338 GCA_963551125.1 uncultured Selenomonas sp.
TCTTTGCGGCGAAGATCCCGCGCTATCAGGAGACCATCGATGCCGTCGGCGACGATCTCATCCTCTACGAGATCGCGGTCGACATGGCGGTCGTCACCGTGGACATGGCGCACATCGAGCACATCCGGCTCTAACATCATCTCCCTAACGAACATGAAAACAGGGGAGCAGCACGAAGTAACATCTTCGTACTGCTCCCCTGTTTTTTGATTGGCACAGACTCATGCTCCGTCCCCTTGCGGGGATGTGGTTTTAAAATCACTTTCAGTGGCTCCTCTATCTGTGCCGAAAAATTCGAGTGTTTCCGTCCCCTTGCGGGGATGTGGTTTTAAAATCCTTGCAGCTGGAAGCCTTGCTGTGCCTGCCTCAAAATGGCACTTTGCGGCGCGGATGTGTTTCCCCTCCTTTTTCATGCGGCACTGCGTTCTAAAATCTTTCGCAAGCGTTGCGGCTCTATGTGCGGCGCGGATTTTACTTTTGCGTATAGCACATTGTCCCCCTCTCTGCAATCCCTCCACGCCTTTGGATGCTAAAAAATGATAACATCCTCGAGGTGACGATCTCCGACACCCTACGAGCGGACGGAGGTGTGGTTCGCGAGGAGGTAGATGCGCAGGGAGTCGGTGCGCGGGTCGATGAGGCGTGTTGTGCGTGCAACGAGTTCGTCGTATTTCCGCGCGGTGAGGAATGCCTCGAATGCGGATTTCTGTACGCGCACGCCGTAGCGTTCGAGGCATTTCACCATTTTCGTCCGCCGCTTGTCATCGGTGATGTCGTAGATGATGAGGACGATGCAGCGGCGTTCGTCTGCGGCGCAGAATTCGCTCTCGTCGTAGTCGTACTCCATACGTCTCACCTCATCGCAGCCGCACGGGTTCGTAGATGCCGTACATGAGGAGGGTGTAGCCAAAACTTATGGCGCGGTCTCCCTTCCCCTACTCGTGGATTTCGAGGGCTTCTTCGAGCCAGCTGTTGATGCGGCTGTAGGTTGTGAGTGCCTCCTTGACTTTCCCGCCATAGACAAGGGTGAGCATCTGTGTGAAGATCGCCATGAGTGCGGGCGGAGTCATCTGCGTGACCTTCTGAAAGCTCTCTCTGGTGACGTTTGTAATTTGATGTGCGACGTTGTTGCGCAGAATCCTGATGTCGCCCAACTTACCAAGTTCCGCCATCATATCATCATGGAGTTTTGTGTCCTTTGTCAGCCCTTCTTCCTGCATATAATCGCAATAGTAGATGAGCAGGGTAAAGGAGAGGTCACTGTCTTTGTAGCCCCCATATTCCCGATCCAAACGCGTCAACAATTTGGGCGCAGTCTGCTCTATGCGTTCACGCTCGAGTTTATAACCGCCTTTACGTTTTATATATCTGGAGAGGTTAAGGATGTTTTTCGGGTTCTGTCTGCCTCCCCTTACGTTTTTCTGAACGTAATCGAGCAGAAATTTATCGAGGAATGGGGAAATGCGCAGCATGAAGTTGGAGAGATGGTCATTTTCCTGATCAATCTGCATGATAAGGAAGTATTCGATGAGGAGTTCCTCCTCTCCCGTAAAGAGGAACAGTTTCTGCCCATTGTACTCTGCGAGGATTTTACGTGCTTTGTCGGGGAGAAGGTCAGTGCGGGCGGCGGCGTGTTTGAGCAACTGTTTCGCGTCTGCAGGAACGAGACTGCTGCTGCGTGCAAGGGTGAGCGCCGCGTTGTACTCGTACGCGTGAATGAGCGAGATGATGCGGTTCTTCTCCGCATGGTAACGAAAAACAGAAAGTGGCGGTTCTTCGCATCGATTTTTCGCGCCCTCTTCATCATCCACGTTTACTTCGAGCAGGATATCCACATCAACATCATCACTTGCAGGTTTATTCTTCCGATTGGATTTGCCGCTGTGACTTGGTACCTGTATCCCTCTGCATCGTTCCGTATCTGCCGCAAGCATGGCGAGCACGGTCTTCATCTGCGGGGTACCGGAGCTGAGATTGATCAAGATCTCATGTTCTGGATACCTGTCCCTGACCGATTGCACAGCCTCCGGCAGGATTTTGCTGAACTCCTCGTAGAGATATGCGGCGACAATTCCTGAGAAGATCTCCTCGATCGCACAATTCGGTGAGAGTTTATGTATGGCACGCGTGTAGCGGTGATCGCGCCGCTCTTTGTTTTCCATATCCTTTGTATAAAAGAGGACGACACGCTCGGGCTGATAATGCCGCAGGATATGCAGACAAGCCCCATCGTGACAGTCGCGAATTGGGTCGGTATCTCCCAGTGGCGAGAACAAAATTCGCTTCATCTCGTTCATCCTTTCCAGATATGTGTCTCTGCCGCGCCCATGCCGAGGGCGGTTTTGATGCCGATTCCCGCGTAGGGGGCAAAGGCGAGGAGTGTGCCGAGGATGCGGCGCACCATGTCGTTGCCCGCGAACTGCAGTGCGATCTGTCCGCGAAAGCCGCGGATGTTATACCCCTCGACGGAGAACGCTGCAGAGCGCAGTGCATAGCGCGTGAGACGCGTATGCACTGCAAGGGTCTGCGCGAGGTCGTCTTCCTCGATGCGGATGTCGGGACAGAATCTGTTCCACCGTGCGAGGAGGCTCTGCAGGATGAGTGCGCTCTCGGGCAGGATGATGTATGCGCCGCCCTGTTTGAAGCTGGTCGGTGTGAGAAAGTGTATCTCTGCACCGCGCGGTGCGGTCTCCGCGCGAAAGTATTCATCGGCGATGTCCTGATAGCTGCGCTCCTCTACGCATTGTATGTTTTGCACGTCGACGGTGTAGCCCTTTTGTCTGAGATGGATGTGCTCCAAGCTCTGCAGTACCGCGCCGATGATCTCGCCCGCTGTGCGGTCGAGTGTGCCGATACGCCAAATGACGCGCTCCCGCGCTCTGTCCCAGCGGATGCTCTGGCTGTAGGGGCGCAGGTTCTCTGTGTGCAGGTAGGCGGCGTAGTCCTCCGGCAGCTGCTCGATGAGTGCGCCGTGGAGGATGGAGCCCATGGAGGAGGGTGCACGCGCGCCGTCGGGCAGGCGCAGCTCCGCCTCAAAGCGTCTGAGCATTGCCAACTCCTGTGATGGAGCAGAGCCCCATGATCCAGTCTGCCCCGTCGGTCTGCGCTCTCTTGAGTGTACGAGGGGTGAGGCGCACGTCCGTTTCCATGTGTTTATGTGATGGGTTGGTGAACTGTTCGTCAAAATACGCCGCCGCAAACCGCCGCGCATCGTTTTCTTTGTCAGCAAGTGCATAGATGAGGCTCTTGGTGAGGAATCCTGTGCCGCCGCCGAGGAGTGCATTCGCCTTAAATGCGGTAATGTCGTCAAAGAGCGCGCCATAGTATTTGGCGTCAATGGCTTCAAAGACGCGCTGCTGGCGCGTCAGTCCGTCGAGGGTGCAGGTGCGCAGCATATTGAGGACGGATGGCAGCGAGTCAATGCCCGCCGCGCGGAGCATGGGGAGGTTCGCGGTGATGGTGAAGCGCAGTCTGCTGTCTGCGGGGATGCACTCGCGAAAGAGGACGATCGGACTTTCGCCGCGACGCTCGCCGGGCTTGATGAGGGTTGTTGCGTCAATTTTCTGCACGATGATGGTCGGAGCCTTTGCCGCGCATCCGACGAGCATCGCGTCACTGACACATAGTCCGCGCAATGCGCTCGCGGCGGCATCCCCGCGCTCTGTGTCCTCATAGGTGAGGGTGTGCAGGAGTTCCTGTTCGAGCCGCAGGATGATCTCGTTCCACTTGTGTCCCTTCTCCTTCAGCGAGCCGCGGACGGAACAAATTTCCTGCCAGTAGGGGCGGAAGCGCGCGGGGTCTTTGCGGATGAAGTGGTGGAGGATGCCCGTGCGCAGTGTGCCCTTGATACTGCTGCCGGGGATGTAGGGCTGCGCGTTGTCGGAGCGCACGAGGTGACACACGACTTTGTTGAGCGTGGGCTTTCTATTCTTATATTTTTTCTCCGAGAGCTGCGCCACGGGAACTTTGCGGCGGATGACGCCCGCCTTTCGCAGATCTGCCTCGGTGACACGGTTGGCAGTCAGCCACTCAAGCAAGTTGCGCGGACTGCGCCCTGCGCCCTCGATCTCAACGTACTTGATGAATGCCTCGGTAAGTCCGCGCGTCTCAAGAAAGGCAAGCCATTTGGATTCGTTCAGGAGGCACAGCTCAAGCTTGTCCCTGTTATAGAGATACTCGAAGGTTCTCAGTTCCTCGCCCGAACCGATGTGGACGGGGGCAATGCACTTGATCTCGTAGGTTTGCCGTATGATGTCGCCCTTCATGCTGTCACCCCCACGTAGAGTCCATAGCCGTAGCGCCAGACGGGATGTCCGTCGTGCGTCCCCAATGTGCTGC
>CAUVFG010000134.1:0-4328 GCA_963551125.1 uncultured Selenomonas sp.
GCGGCAGCTACGGCGGCGGCTCCTCGGGCGGCGGCGGCGCATCGGGGAATTGGTAAATAGAACGAAAGGAAGTTTTCACCATGAACAACAAGGGCTTTATCTCCGTCGGGGTCATTCTCCTCGTCATCCTCCTCATCGCCCTCAGCGGCTTCATCTCTCTCTATAACGGGCTGAAGGAGGCAGAGATCCGCGTCGATGCGGCATACGGACAGGTCGAGAACCAGATGCAGCGGCGCAGCGACCTCATCCCGAATCTCGTGAACACGGTCAAGGGCTATGACGTGCACGAAAAAGCCATCATCGAGGAGGTTGTAAACGCGCGTGCCAAACTTGCAGGTGCGCAGGGCGTGGAGCAGATGGACGCGGCGAACGCAGAGCTGACGGGCGCACTCGGCCACCTCTTTGCCATCGCAGAGGCCTATCCCGACCTCAAGGCGAACACGCAGTATCTCGAGCTCATGCGCGAGCTGTCGGGCTCTGAGAACCGCATCGCTGTCGCACGCCGCGACTACAATGAGACGGTGCGTGAGTACAACGTACGCATCTCGACCTTCCCCGGTATGTTTCTCGCAGGCTTCATGAACATGACGCAAAAACCTCAATTCAAAGCCAAGGAGGGCGCGGACGCCGTGCCCGAGGTGAAGTTCTAAAAGGCACTCCACATACGGACACAAAGGAGGCACACCATGAAGATTTCGCTCAAGAAAACAATCGCTGCGGCACTTGCCCTGCTCACGCTTACGGCGGCATCCGTGTCTGCCAAATCCTCCACCGCACGTCACATCACATCGCCTGCGGCAGCAAAGAAGCAGCTGAATACCATCGCCAAGGCAGAGCCGCTCTGGAAGGACGAGTTTGTCGCACGCCGGGACGCAGGGCAGACACCGCAGCCCCATCTGCTGAATTTTGACCCCGCCCAAACCCGCTTTGCCGTCACCGACCTCGACGGCAACGGGCGGATGGAACTGCTCTTCCGACACGCCGCCATGCTGCCTGTTGCGGAGGGCATCACCCCCGAGCCACTCCGCAACATCCCAACGGCAATCGCCATGGCGGTCTACGAGATTGGAACAGACGGCCGCCTTGCGCGCCTCCCCGAGGCGGAAAACGGCTACGGCGCACCCGATCTCATGGATCTGTATGCGCTCCATCAGGTGAACGCCGACGGCACACGTCCGTACAATATCTGCACGCGAACCATCACAGAGGACGAGCACGGTCACTATCACGGTACCGTCGCCTATCAGCAGATTGCCATCGTAGACGGTGTCGTCACGTGCAAACTGCTCGCAGAGGAACACAGCTATTACAACGTCTATGACATCGACCGCATCGAGGAGGTTCCCCTCTATGTCAGCATCTACGACGGTGACCCCTCCCATATTGAGATGAACCCTGCGGATTTTGCACTGACAGGGTTTTATCAGGATTTTTATCGGATCTATACGCCCCCCAGTGCCGTACATTGGATGAGCGGCGATGAGCTAAACCGCGATCCGCGCGAAGTCCTTGCCGCCTCGTGGGCAGGCTTTGTCTACGGCGTCATCGACGGCAAGGGATAAAGATTTTCACGAAAGGGGTACAGCAATGACATTCATTTCACTCAAAAAAACCATTCTCGCAGCACTTGCCGCGTTTGCCCTTACCGCAGCCCCCTCCGCAGCCGCGCCAAGCCCCGAGGCACAGCTGCAGATGATCGCGGAGGCAGAGCCGCTGTGGAAGGATGAGTTCGTCGCGCGCTGGGACGAGGGGCAGACACCGCATCCCTACCTCATGCGCTTCAACCGCCGTCTGACGCACATCGCCGTCACCGACCTCGACCACAACGGCAGACTTGAGCTATTGTTTCGCCATGCGATGACACTGATGGATATATCCGGTCCCCATGCGGCGGGTGTTGTGGATATCCCGATTGATATCAGCCTGTCCGCCTACGAGATCTCTGCGGACGGACGGCTCGAACGCCTCCGCGCAGAGAACGGCTACGATTGGCCCGATCTGATGAACCTCCAGCCCCTCAGTGAGATTGACGAGCACGGCACGCGCTGGCATCATGTCCGCACCGTGACCGTCTCCCGGGGCAGCTGCTTCACGGACAATGATCCTTCTTACACCTATACAGCGTCCTATCAGCGCGTCGCCCTCGACCATGGAACGCTGCGCTGTCAGCTGCTCGCCGTGGAAAAAGGCAGCTATCGGGACGTGGACAGCCCCTCCACCTGCAGGAAAATCCTCGTCTTCGCCAGTATCTTTGACGGCGATCCCGCCCATACGAATATGAGTGGACGGCAATTTCAGCAGACCTATCTGTATCAGACCTTTGACGAGGCACTCCTGCCGCCAAGCTCCATCCGCTGGGTGAGCGGCGACGAACTCAACCGCGACCCGCGCGAGGCACTTTCCTCCTCATGGCGCGGATTCGCCTACGGCGCATTGCGCGGGGCAAGGGGGTGAATGCCATGAAAAGACTCTTTTGCGCGGCACTTGCCGCCCTCGCACTCACCGCAGCCCCTGTGGCAGCCGAGCCGTTTGCGCCCGCGCCCGATGCCGAAGCGCAGCTCGATGTCATGGCGGCATCGGGTGTGATACAGGAGGAGATCAACACCCTCTATCACACATGGGACGGCATCCTAAAGAGCGGCATGGCGAAGCGCAGTCACTACACGTTCTATGCCGCCGTCACCGACCTCAACCACAACGGACGACTCGAGCTCCTCATCAGCCGCCATTTCCTGAACAGAGATCCACTCTACTATGCAGGGGACAGCATCTCAGAGGAGCAGAAAAAGGGACTCAAATACCTCTGCGACAACTATCCGAGCGAGGTCTACGGCGAGGCATACGAGATCAGCGTGGACGGATCGACGCTCGAGCCTTACGCCATCAATCATGCGAACACGCAGTTCCCCGACCTCACGCGTCTGTACATCAATGGACGCAAGACGGACGGGCACTACATCTACATGGTCGATACGCAGCGCATGCCGCGCAACAAAAGCTGGACGAGCGCAACGGATCGCTACAACATCGTATACGATGCCCAGATTCTCTGGGCCGACGTCGACCTCGGCGTCGGAACGAACGCCCATGCGGAAGGGATTGCAAGTGTCCACGGGGAGCAGGTCGAGCCACTCTACACCGCCATGAACCTCCTCTATCTGAACAAGGACGTCGACCCCTACGGCATCGAAGCCGAGAAGTTCCAGCGCGAACGACTCGATCAAGGCGGACGCCGCGTCAACTTCGTCGACTGGCAGGCACTCGACAAGGATGCACGCACCGCCCTCGCCTCCTCGTGGTACGGCTGGTCGTACGAAAGCGAGGAATAATCACGACATCGTCCTCGCTGTTCATATCTAGGAAAGCACTGATAAATTCAGCACCATCATCTTGACGCATCTTTTTTGCCCGCTTTTCGTTAGCAAATCCTCCACATAGCTTTTGCTATGCGTCCGGTTTGCTGCCTCAATCGGACGAAAAAATCTGTGCCAATCTGCAGGTCTATTTTATCAGCGATTCCTTAATAAAACTACACAATTATAATTGATTTTATCTCTCACTCGCGTTATAATAAAAACAGGAATCAAAGGGGTTCTTCCCCTCTCATGTTTTCATACAACAGGAGGTATGTCCAATGAATCAGGAACAGCTCAAACGTATGACCGAAGACAAAGGCTTTATCGCCGCACTCGATCAGAGCGGCGGCTCCACGCCGAAGGCGCTGAAGGCGTACGGCGTCGACGAGAGTGCCTACAACGGCGAGGAGGAGATGTTCACGCGCGTCCATGAGATGCGCACCCGCATCATCAAGAGCCCCTCGTTCGACAAAAGCCGTATCCTCGCGGCAATTCTCTTCGAGAACACGATGGATCGCAAGATCGACAGCCTCTTTTCCGCTGATTTCCTCTGGAATCAGAAGGGCATCGTCCCCATCCTCAAGGTCGACAAGGGACTTGCCGACGAGAAGGACGGCGTTCAGCTCATGAAGCCCATTCCGGGACTCGACGAGCTGCTTGACCGCGCAAACGAGCGTCACATCTTCGGCACGAAGATGCGCTCCGTCATCAAACAGGCGAACTCCGACGGCATCCGTGCCATCATCGACCAGCAGTTCGAGGTCGGCATGCAGATCGTCCGCAAGGGGCTCGTCCCCATCCTCGAACCCGAGGTCGACATCCACTGCCCCGACAAGGCAAAGGCAGAGGAGATCATGCTCGGCTGCATGAAGGAGCACCTCGCAAAGCTGCCCGCCGATGCCAAGATCATGTTCAAAGTCACCATCCCGACCGTCGACAACCTCTACGCGGAGATCATGAAAGACCCGCACG
>CAUVFG010000135.1:0-4231 GCA_963551125.1 uncultured Selenomonas sp.
AGAGCACAGGCATCGCCGCAAGTCCGAGCCCGAAGATCCCGGCGAGAATGCGCAGCCGAAGCCCCGCGACAAATACCATGCCGAAGAAGATGGCGAGAAAGACAAGCGATGTTCCAAGATCCGGCTGCTTCAGAACGAGCAGGAACGGCACGAGCACGTAGCCGGCAACGGGTGCGACATCGCTAAGCGACTCTATCTTTCCGCGCTTTTCCATCATCGCGGCGAGCGCAATGATCATGATGAGCTTCGAGAACTCCGATGGCTGTATGCTGATGGGGCCGAGTGCGATCCACCGCTGCGCGCCAAGCGCCGTCTGCCCGACCAGCATGACAAGAATCAGGAGAATCAGATTGAACACATAGAAGTGGTTGCCGTAGCGCTGCAGTATCTTGTAGTCAAAATTCATCAAGAATGCCGCGAGCGCAATGTCGACAATGATGGAGATTCCCTGCCGCTGGACAAACCAATAGCGTTCATCGCTCGGCGTATTGACATGGGTCGCACTGCCGATGATGACGAGACTCATGATGACGATTGCCGCAGCTGCCGCGATCAACGTCAGATCCGTACGGCGGAGAAGCCGCTTTGAGAGTATCATCGTCTGCGCCTTGATATGTCACTGCCGCCGTGCTGAACGCTCACGACGGGGATATTGACGACGAGCGCCATCGTATCATTTTCATTTTCCAGAGAGAATTCCATCTCCCGCGTATCGATATACATATATTTTGAAATCACCTGAATGATCTCCGCGCGCATATTGTCCATGATCTCCGGAGAGACATTCGCCCGATCATTGATGATAACAACTTGGAGACGTTGGCGTGCAAGATCGCCGGAACGTTCCTTTTTTCCGAGAAGTCTTTTCAGCATTTCAATCACGCTGCCCCCTCCCTACTTTCGTCCGAAGAGCTTGCCCTTGATCGTCTCCCAGAGACTTTCCTTCGCAAACTCACGGAACGGGATCTCCTCCCCCGAGAGGCGCCCCACCACATCGAGATACGCCTGTCCTGCGGGAGAATTCGGCATCGTAACGCACGGCTCGCCGCGGTTTGTGCTCGTCACAACCAGCTCATCGTCCGGAATCTGACCGATGCAGGTGACAGACAGGATCTCGTCAATGCCATTCATATCGAGCATATCGCCCTTTTCGATCATCTTCGGGCGAATGCGGTTGACGACGAGGCGGATATCCTCCTTGTCCGCACGACCGAGTTCGCCGATGATCTTATCCGCATCGCGCACGGCGGAGATCTCGGGCATCGTCACAACAATCGCCGTATCGGCGGCCGCGATTGCCGTCTTGAACCCTTGCTCAATGCCTGCGGGGCAGTCGATGATGATGACATCATAGGAGCGGCGGAGCTCCTCGCAGAGCACGGCGAGTTCCTCGGGATTCACCGCGCTTTTGTCCTTGACCTGAGAGGTCGGCAGGAGAAAGAGCGAGTCGTATTTCTTGTGGCGTACGAGCGCCTTCTTGTACGGTACGCGCCCCGAGGTCACATCGACAAGATCGTACATAATGCGGTTCTCAAGCCCCAGCAGGAGATCGAGATTCCTGAGCCCCGTATCCGTATCGATCAGGACGACACTCTTGCCGCGCATGGCAAATCCAACGCCTAGATTCGCCGTTGTCGTTGTCTTTCCAACGCCTCCTTTGCCCGATGTCACCACATAGATCTCACTCATATTTTGAACCTACCTCTCTATTGGCTCAATGACAATCTGACCATCCTTCACAAAGGCACGCTCCGCCTTACCGGAGTCCTCCGGCTCATCCGGCGAACGCGCGACATAGTTCGCAATACGAATCTGCGTCGGCATCAGATGATCTGCAATAATAAACGCTGTCGAGTCCCCAGCTGCGCCCGCATGTACAACGCCGCGACATGTACCTCGGATATCCACGCTGCCGCCCGCTGTGATCTGTGCGCCCGGATTGACATTGCCGAAGACGATGACAGAGCCCTCCGTCTCCACCGCCTGTCCGCCGCGCAGCGTCTTTTCGATGACGAGCATCTGCCGGAGTTCCGGCTGATCCGATTTCTCCTCCACATGGTGCACAGGCTCGGACACTGACGCAAGAGGCGCGGCGGGTTCCGGCTTTGCCAGCCGGCAGATCAGCCCATGCGTGCGGAAGAGCTCCTGCATCTCGTCAAGTTCTTCCTTTGAAAAGCGATCCCGTGGAACGCGTACCAAAGTCCCGCGCAGGAAGAACCCGGAGCCTGATTCGAGCTTTCGCCCCAGCTCCTCCATGATCTCCGAAAAACTCATATCGAGGGGGAACGTGAGCATGAGTCCGCCGTTCTCCCCTTTGATCTTGATCTTATCCTCGCTCATTTGGCTCCCTCACTTCTTCCCTGCATTCTGCGGCACGCGATCCAACCCAAAGGCCGCCTCTAGGATTTTTCTCCCAATCGGCACCGCCGACAGCGAGCCGAAGCCGCCCTGTTCCACAATGACCGCCACAACGATATTCGGATTCGCATAGGGACCATACGCCACGAACCAGCCGTGATCGCGTCCCTGTGAGTTCTCCGCCGTGCCCGTCTTGCCCGCAATGTCAATCGGAAAGCCGGCGAACACGCCCGCCGCCGTACCGATCTTCGTCACGTCGTGCAGCCCCTCCTGCACATTGCGGATCACGAACGGATCTACCTCCAGCTCCGAGAGGAGCTTCGGCTGAAACTCGCGCACCGTATTCCCGTTGACATCGACAATGCGCTGCACGAGATGCGGCTGATAGCGCTTGCCGTTCGCCGCAATCTCCCCCATGACCATCGCCGCCTGCAAGGGCGTCACGAGGTTGAACCCCTGCCCGATCGCCGCGTCAAACGTCTCCGAGAGATACCACTCGCCATCCTCGTAGTTGTCCGCCTTGTACTTGCGGTTCGGCACAAGCCCCTCCGCCTCATACGGCAGATCAATGCCCGTGCGCGCGCCCAGTCCAAACATCCGCGCATAGCGCTCGAGTGCATCCACGCCAAGACGATTGCCCATCTCATAGAAGTAGACATTGTCCGAGTGCGCCATCGCCTCCTGGAAGTTGATCCAACCAAGAGCCTCGCCGGCCGCATTCGTCTTTGGGATGATCCAATGGTGACCGGAATCGAAAATCTTCTCCTGCGGCGTCACCTTGTGCTCGGCGAGTGCCGCCGTCCCCGTCACAATCTTGAACGTCGAACCGGGCGGATACTCGCCCGTAATCGCCTTGTTATCCATCGGGTGATAGGGGTTGTTATTCAGCACATTCCAGTTCTGCGTGGAGATGCCGCCCGCAAAGAGATTCGGATTGAACGCAGGGCGACTGACCATCGCGAGCACCTCGCCCGTCTGCGGATTCATGACCACCGCTGCTGCCGCATTTGCGTGCACAACGGCGAGCTGCGCATCGACCGCCTGCTCCGCTGCCTCCTGGATATGCTTGTCAATCGTCAGGACGAGATCGTTGCCCGGCACGGGCGACTGCCGACCGAGGAGCTGCACGGGACGTCCCGATACATCCACCTCGACCTGATCGCCGCCGTTGATGCCGCGCACGTCCTTGTCATAGACGCGCTCCAGACCAAACTTCCCGATGATATATCCCGACTTATAGCCCTCATCCTTGCGGCGCTCGAGTTCCTCCTCGTTGATCTCGCTCACATAGCCGAAGACATGCGCCGCGTACTCTCCGTAGATGTAGTCACGGATCGGCAGCACCTCGATCACCACGCCCGGATAATCGTCCTTCTGCTCCTCGATGATCGTCACAATATCGGGCAGCACGTCGGTTTTGATGCGAATGGGATCGAAACCGATATGCGCGTCAATCTTCTGCTGAATCTCCTCCACAGGCACGTTAATGAGCTTTGATACGCGCGCAATCACCTCCGGCGAAATCGGCTCCGTCAGCGGGAGCAGCGACACTGCAAAGCCGGGGCGGTTCGTCACAAGGAGTTCCCCATTGCGGTCGTAAAACGTGCCGCGCGCCGCCTCCGCAGGGATAATGCGGATGCGGTTGCCCTCGGCAAGGCGTGTATAGCGCTCGCCGTCATAGACCTGCAGGTAGCCTGCGCGCCCGATCAGGACAACGATGATGAGGACAATCACCGCGCCTAAGAATTGCAGACGACCGCTGAAATCTTCATTTTCGTTCACAATTACACTCCGAGAATATCTTAGCGCTCCGGATCGCGTATGCGCTTATCCAGATGGAACGTCGCCCAATGAATCGGATACGCAAAGATCA
>CAUVFG010000136.1:0-4209 GCA_963551125.1 uncultured Selenomonas sp.
CGTCGCTGTTTTCGGTGGCATTGCCGCGCGCATACGAACCAAAGAGATAGGCTTTCCGTATGGGGTATTTTCTGCATATAGGGGCAATGCGTTCTCTGATTGTTGATATTGACAGCATGGCAATCCCCCCCGTTGTCTGTAGCTAGTTCAAGAGCGGCTATATGTAATGCTTATAATAATAAAATAATGCAAATTCTGTGCATTGTCAAGAAATCTCATGATAGTAGATACGCAGAAGGAATGGCAAACCACCGTGTATACACGATGAAATCCGTGAAAAATCCGTTGACAATCATTCCCTGTAGTGATACTATGATGGCGCAGGGGATCCTGCGGGAACGAATCCGTTGAAAAGAAGTGCAATCCATCATGAAATGGCTGACTTCCACACAGCTCGTCATGAGTCCATAGCGTCTAAGCGCATACGAAGCGTTTGGATTTTTTTGCATTTTTAGGGGGTAATCGTCATGTCAGTCAACAGGGGAAAAGTCGTTATCATCGGGACGAGCAACGTCGGCTCTGCCGTGCTCAACAAGATCGCAGACTTCCAGCTCGCCTCGGAGATTGCGCTCATCGACCTCGATATGGATCGCGCGCGCGGCGAGGCGTTGGACACGAGTCACGCCATGTCCTCACCGTACTGCACGAACATCAAGATTCATCCGGGGACGTACGAGGACTGCCGCGACGCGGCGTTCATCGTCATCACGGCGGGACCCTCCATCCTCCCGGGCGAGACGCCCGACCGTCTGAAGCTCGCGAGCACGAACACGAAGATCATGCGCTCTATCTTCTCCGAGATCGTGAAGTACACGAAGGAAGCCATGGTCATCATGATTACGAATCCGCTCGATGTCGCGACCTACGTCGTCTCGACCGAGTTCGACTACCCGCGTGCAAAGATTCTCGGCACGGGCACAATGCTCGAGACGTACCGTTTCCGCTACATCCTCGCCGAGCACTACGCGATGGATCCGAAGAACATCCATGGCTACGTCCTCGGAGAGCACGGCAACGATGCCTTTGTCGCGTGGTCAACGGTCAACTGTGCGGGGCTTGGCATCGACCATCTCGACGAGTACTTCCACTTTGAGAAAAAACTCGATCACCACGATGTCGAGCAGGGGCTCATCCAAACCGCCTACGATGTCATCAACCTCAAGGGCTTTACGAATACGGGCATCGCCATGGTCGCCTGCCGCTTCATCAAGGCGATCCTCTACAACGAGCACACGATCCTGCCCTGCGCCGCCGTCATGGACGGGGAGTATGGCATGAAGGACGTCGCGCTCTCCATTCCGCGCATGCTCAGTCAGGATGGCGTTGTGCGCTCGTTCGAGGTACGGCTTGCAGATGATGAGATGGACAAACTCGTTCACGCGCAGAAGAGCGTCCGCGCCGCGCTTGACGGTGCGGGCGTGAAGTAAGCCTTGTGAAGCTTGACGAATACGGTATCCCTGTCCTATAATGAACACCGAGAGAGGTGTTCTGCATCCGAAATGAAAAGAGCCGCCCGAATCTGCATAGGGCGGCTTTTCTGATGTGTATGAGGTTGGCAAAGGAGTGAGCCTTGCATGGAGCATGGGAGCTGTATGCCGCAGGGGACGGAGGTCGTGCAGACGGGATTTCACTACACGCTGTCCCTGATTGGCGGCAAGTACAAGATGGCGATTCTCTATCTGCTCGCCGAGCATGGCGTGCTTCGCCATAATGCGATTCATCGGCGGATTGCGGGCATCCCGTACAAGACGCTCGCCGCCGTGCTCAAGGAGCTCGCAGCGGACGGGCTTGTCGTACGGACGGAGTACCCGCAGGTAGCGCCCAAGGTGGAGTACGCCCTCACGGAGCGCGGGCGGTCGCTTATCCCGCTCCTGCACAGCATGTGCGACTGGGGCGAGCAGCATAGGAACGACACGGACTTACGATAACGCCGTCACAAAATGTGCGTAGTTCTCCGCGCTGCGTTCAATCTCCTCTGCCGTCGAGTGATAGTCCTCGCCCGGCACAAGCTCCGCACCGTAAAATGCAAAGAACGGACGATAATCGGCGCGGCAATAGTACCGCAGCGTCGTCTCGAACGGAGCGAGGAGCTGCGCGAGCGTGTAGTGGTATCGCCCGTCGATGTTGTAATCCTCCGCACGCACGCCTGTTGTGACGGCGAGCGCGACCTTGCGCCCCTCCAATTTATCCCCACAGTTTCTTCCATACGCCCAGCCGTGCGTCAGTACATCGTCGAACCATGTTTTCAGCAGAGGCGGGCAGGAGAACCAGTAGATCGGGAACTGAAAGATCAGACTGCCGTGCGCCTCGATGAGCCGATGCTCGCGCTCCACATCAATCCGGCCGTCGGGATAGCACGCGGCAAGCGTGTGGATCGTACAGAGGTCAGGATGTTTGCGCAGCTCCGTCAGCCACCGCTTGTTGATGACGGACTTTTCGAGATTCGGGTGCGCGGCGATAATCAATGTCTTCATAAAGAAGACCTCCATTTCTATCGTTGAATGATAGCGCATGGAGGGATGGGGCACAAGAACGCACTTTTTCGTGGGGTACTTACGCAAGGGAAAGTGAAACAATCACTTTTACATTTTGAACAGGTTGCTGTGTATCCCTGTGCGGGTCAGGTAGAGCAGCAATGTGTCATCGGAAATTTCATAGATAAGCAACCAATCCGGCGTGATGTGGCATTCCCGACAGCCTGCGTAATCTCCCGTGAGCGCATGGTCACGATGTTTTTGCGCAAGTGGCTCGCCATTTGCCAGCTTCTTGATGACAGCGGTCAACAGCCCTGTGTTATAGCCACGTTTGGCAGCACGTTTCAAGTCTTTCTGGAAACATGAGGTCGGGCGAATCGTGTACTTCATGCGAGTAGGTCTTTCATCATCGCATCAACGTCGGTGTAGCGTTTGCCGAGACTCGGATCTGCCTTCATCCGTCGCACCTCGTCGAGTGCTTCGCGTGTCTCTGCGTTCGGAGCCTCGCCGCCGATTTCAAAGGGGATGCGGTACTCCCGCACCGTCTTTCGCGCGAAAATATTGAACGCCGTTGTCATGCTCATACCCATATCCGCGCAAAATGCGCTGAACTGCTCCTTCAAATCGGTATCCATGCGTATGCTGACATTTGTCTGCGACATTCCAATCAACTCCTTTTGTTTAGGATAGTGTAAAATCTGTGCACTGTCAAGAAAACTCAGGATAGATGCTTGGCAATGTTTACTGATACGAAAACCCGCCCACAGATTCCAATGTGAGCGGGTTTTGTCGTGTACGGAAAAGTGTCTTACCCCTCCGCCGCCTCGTATCCAACCATCAGTGCCTGCATATTCGCATCGATGGTGTGCGGTGGGACACGGCGGCTGACGGCGTTCTTCACAGCGTCGAGTGGGACGATGTTCGATACGCGCGTGATTGCGCCGAGGGCGACGATGTTCGCAAAGAGAGATTTGCCGATTTTTTCAATCGCGAGCGTTGTGATGGGGACGGAGACGACGTGCGCCGCTGTGGGCACGCTTGGCACAAGCTCGCTGTCGACGATCAGGATGCCGTCTGCGGGATCGAGGTCACCCGCGTATTTGTCTGCCGCCGCCTGGGTCATCGCAAGTACAATGTCGGGATGCTCGACGTGCGGGTGGTAGATTACGTCATCACTGATGATGACCTCCGAGCGCGACGCGCCGCCGCGTGCCTCCGGACCGTAGGACTGCGACTGCGCGACGTTCATGCCGCACGCGGTCGCCGCCTCGGCAAAGATGATGGCGGCGGTGATGACACCCTGTCCGCCCGAGCCTGAGAGACGAAGTTCCTTCTGCATATCACAGCCCTCCCGCGCGCCGCTGAATCTCGGCGTTCGCCATGCCGTACTCCTCGCCCTCGCACGCGTAGAGCAGCCCGATGGGGAACTTCTCCGGCGTGCGCTTCTCGGGCGGCAGTTTGTCCCATGCCGACTTCATGACGGCGGCATCGCGCATCCACTCGAGCATCGCGGCGGGCGACCCCATCTTGTTCTTGCGGCCGTAGGCGGTCGGACACTGCACCATTGCCTCGACGAGGGCAAAGCCGTGATTCGCGAGCCCCCCCGCAATCATCTGCGTGAGATGCTTGACGTGGAACGCCGTCGAGCGTGCGACATAGGTCGCGCCCGCTGCCTCGGCGATGCGGCAGGCATCGAGCGGACGGTCGATCGTGCCGTAGGGCGCGGTCGTTGTCA
>CAUVFG010000137.1:0-4185 GCA_963551125.1 uncultured Selenomonas sp.
GCACGCCCTCTGCGAGAAGGTTCGCGTGCGCCGTCGGCGTCGGAGCGAAATGCAGGGTCGCAATGCCGCCCGTCAGACGGCGGTTCATCTCCTCGGGGAACGGCGAGTAGATGTCATGTGTCCGAAGCCCCGCCTCAACGTGTCCGACGGGGATCCGGTGGTAGTATGCGGCAAGTGCGCCCGCAAACGTCGTCGTCGTGTCGCCGTGGACGAGTACGAGGTCGGGACGCTCCTGTTGGAACACCTCATTGATGCCCATCATCGCGCGCGTGGTGATGTCGAAAAGGGTCTGCCCCGCCGCCATGATATTGAGATCATAGTCCGGCGTGATGTGGAAGAGGTGCAGCACCTGATCGAGCATCTCGCGGTGCTGTGCCGTGACAAGCGTGCGCGTCTCGATCTCGTCCGTATGGCGCATGAGCTCCCTGACGACGGGTGCCATCTTGATTGCCTCGGGACGCGTGCCAAAGATCGACATGACTTTGATTTTGCCGGTCATTCTGCCATTGCTCCTCTCAGTATGTGGAATCGTAAATCATACGGGCATTGCGACCTCCATGAAAACGCTCCGGGGCATCGCACCGCCTCGTCTCTATATCTATTTCTGCGACACATCCATACGGAAAATGCCCAGCTTGCGCGCCCCGATGAAAACCGCCGCCGCAACGATCAGGATGATGAGTGTGGCTGCCTGCGGGCTGACTGCCGTAAGTGCAAGAGCGCACAGCCCAAAGAGACCGCTCACGACATACATGAGCAGCACCGCTTGTTTCTGCGTAAAGCCGTGCGCAAGGAGTCGATGGTGGAGATGCCCCTTGTCCGGCTTGAAGATGGGCCGATGGTTTCGCGCGCGGCGCACAATGGCAAATGTCGTGTCGAGAATCGGCAGCCCGAGCGCGAGAATCGGCACGATGAGGGCGATCGTCGCCGCACTCTTGACCGCACCGACGACAGAGATGCCCGCGAGCATGAAGCCGAGGAACATGCTGCCCGTATCGCCCATGAAGATACGCGCGGGGTTGAAGTTGTAGTAGAGAAAGCCGACCGCCGCGCCCGCAAGCGCCGCTGTCAGCATTGCAACGAAGGGGATGCCCTCCTCCATCGCCACGAGAAAGATCGTGATTGCGGCAATGGAGGAGACCCCTGCAGCCAAGCCATCCAACCCGTCGATGAGGTTGACCGTATTCGTCAGGCCCACAACCCAGAAGATCGTCGCGGGAATCGCAAACCATTCGAGATAGATGAAGTCGCCAAGCGGGTCGGTGATAAAGTCGATGCGCACATCAAACGCAACGACGAGCACAGTGGCCGCGATGATTTGCCCGAGCAGCTTCACCTTCGCCGGCAGGTCGCAGTAGTCGTCAATGATACCGATGGCAACGACGATTGTCCCGCCGACCATGAGCCCGATGAGACTCATCATGTACTCAGGCGTGAGGTCGACAAAGAGGAGCTGCACGAGGATCGACACCATGAATGCGGCGTAGATCCCGATGCCGCCGATGCGCGGAATCGGGCGCGCGTGCACCTTGCGTGCGTCGGGCTGGTCGAGCGCCCCCGTGCGCCGCGCAAAGGCAATGACACCGGGTGTGATGATGAGCGCCATGCCAAGCGCGATCATAAATGCTAAGACATTATCGGGCATAAATGATTGCTCTCCTTAAAAGAGGTATCCAAAACACATACTTCTATTCATCTTACCGCAGGACAGACATGCTGTCAATCAAACAATTTGCTTTCTCAAATAGCGCCGTGCGAGGATCACCGCGACGAAATCATCCACGGGCACGGGCGGCACGAGCATGCCGCGCGGCACGAGCCGCCGCCATCCACGCGGAGGGTGTACCTCCCAATAGAGCTGTTTTGCGGCATCTGTCGTGCGGTACTCATCGACGAGCACCACCGCGGCGCCCGCTGCCTCTATACGCGCCCGCGCCGCTGCGCTCGTCGTCCCATTTCCCATGATGATCGTCGGTGCATACGCCGCAGCAAGCGCGCCAACATCATCCGTCAGTGCCGCTGTGCGCACGATCTCCTGCACGAGGATGCGCCCATCCGACGCAAGCACGGCGACGCCGCATTTCTCGCGCCCGGGGTCAATCGCAAGGACGGGGCGGTTCATGCGCCGCCCCCATTTTCACTCTCAATCTTGAATTTCAGACGCAACGGCCCCATTGCGTCCGTATCTCCATCCGCATAGGCGGAGATGACGACTGCACCCGACTGCCCCGCAAGCTCCTGTACGAGGCTGTAGAACTCCGCCCCCTCGATCACGCCGACCGTGCCGCGGATCGGATCGGGCAGGATGCCCTTCGCCGATGCCGCCGCGTTGACCTCGCGCAAGAACGTCATGACCGACTGCTCAGCGGCCTTCCCAAGCCCCTCAGGAGCGTAGACACGCGCGATGATGAGCTCCCCATCATGATAGATGATGCGGTTCGGATAGAGCTCGATGGAGGCGCGGATCTCGTCGCCGCGCACGAGATTCCCCGCCGCCACAATGCGTACAATCATATCGACAGAGCTCTGCTCAATCGCATTCACGGCAGCTTCGTACTCCGGGCCGTAGATCCAGATATCCTGATCCGTGTGGTTCTCGCCGAGACGCGTCGAGATGTTGCGCGTCCCGAGCTGCGCGATCCCTGCCATCCCGCGCTCGACCTCATCGTGACTGAGCCCTGCAGGGATCGTCCCGCTCGCGATGATCTCGCCCGCCTGATAGACGATATTCCCCTCGCGCAGGTTCAGGATGTTCTCGCGCAGCTCATTGGAGCGAACACCGAGGGCTTGAACATCTGCCAGCAACGTTTCATTTTCACCCGCAAGCCGTCCGTTGATGGAAATGAGCCCCTCTTTCTCCATCATGAGCGCACGATTGCCCGCCGAGAGTCGCTCGGACTCGGCACGCAGGCCTTCCTGCTCCCCATTGAGCCGCGCGATCTCCTCTTCGGATTTTTTCAGGTTGTCGCTCGCCGCTTCCTGCGCACTCTTTGCGCGATCGAGCTCCCCCGAGGTAAAGTCGAGCGCCGCGCGCGTCTCGGCAATCATCGCATTCAGGCGCTCCATGCCAAAGAGCGCCGTGCGCACATTCTCAGACGCCGCTGCCATGATGCCGAACGTCACCGTTGTGATGCAGATGCCCGTAAAGATCGTCACAACCACAGCCGTATGCCGCGGACGTAGCCCGAAGATCGAGAGCTTCTTTTTCCCGATGCGCGTGCCGAGACGGTCACCGATAAAGGCAATGACGCCGCCGACAACCGCGAGAACGAGGATGAGTGTGATACCGTACATAAGCGTCACCCCTTTCTGTTTACAGAGAACGAAAAGACCTCACTGCGAAGCGCGGCGCAGAAGGATACCGCCCGCAATCATGCCGACAATATTCGGCAGCCAGACGGCAAGCATCGCCGGCAGTACCTCGCCACGCGCGAACGCATTCCCCATCGTCATGAGTGCATAGTAGATAAAGATGATGATAATACTCATCGCAAACCCCGCCGACGAGGAGTTGCGCGTCGGCTGAAGTCCGAGTGGGACACCGATCAGCGTGAAGATGAGGCTCGCCATCGGAATCGAGACGCGCTGATAGAGCTCCGTCTCAAGCTTCGACGTATTGACATACTGCCGCTGCATGAGTGCAATCTGATCGCGCAGTTCGCGCATCGTCATCTCCTCGGGTTTTTTCTGTTCGCGGATGATTTGACGCGGGTCCTTCTGAATGGGCAGCACCTGCCGTTCAAAGCGCATACGACGCTCAATATGCTCATCGGCGATCTCATAGACATCACCCTTGTGCATGACCCACTCCGTGCCCGTCCACTCCGCATACGCCGCATTCTCGACATGCGTGACCTTGCCGTCCGCACCAAACACCTGCAGGCTCACGCCCGTGAGGCGCTGCTGCTCCGCATCGTAGGTGCGTGCATACACCAGGCGCTGAATTTTCCCATCATCAATCTCCTTGATGATGAGATGCTCCTGCGACTTCATGCCGGAGTTGCCCTCGATCTCGTAGTAAATGACATTGCGGTACGCCGTGTTTGCACGCGGCACAACGTACTCGTTGAAGAGGACTGCGCCGATACTCACGATCAGACCAAGCAAGACCGCAGGCGCGGCAATGCGCCCAAAACCGATGCCGCACGACTTCATCGCCGTGATCTCGCTCGCAGAGGACAGTCG
>CAUVFG010000138.1:0-4137 GCA_963551125.1 uncultured Selenomonas sp.
TGTGCAGATCGACTATGACCTCCTCGCCGCCGCCGAGCGTTATCTCCGCGACACACGGATGCGGACGGAGGAAGCCGCCTATGCGGATGTGGTTACGCTCGCACTCCTCGTTCCGACGGGTGAAATCGAGCTCCACCAACGCGCACTCACCGACCTCACGGCGGGACGTGCACGATACCGGCTCGATGAACAAAGGTATGTCGCCGTGCCATTGCCCTAGCATATAAAAACGCCCCGACGGGCGTTTTTTTATTCGATATTGCAGATGTCCTTGCCGCAGTTCTCGCAGTGGATCTCCGCCTTGAGAAATTCGATGTCCTTGATGAGGATGAGGTGACCACGCATCGCAATCACATCATTCTTTTTGAGATCGGCAAGCATGCGGTTGAGACTCTCGCGCGCGGATGCCGAGTAGTTCGCAAGTTCCTGATTCGTCAACGGCACGGAGATGAGAATCCCCTCATCCGTCTGCATCCCGTAGCTGTTCGCAAGGCGAATGAGCGTCGAGTAGAGCGCACCCTTCTTCCCGTAAAGCACAAGGTCACGGAACTTCAGATGCTGCTTGCGCATGTGCAGACCGATCAGCTTGAGAAGCGCAATTGATAGATGCGGGTGCTTCTCGAGATAGGATTGCAGCACGGGGAACTCGATCGCATAGACCTCCGACGCGCTGCGTGCAACCGCACTGAAAATATAGGTTGGAGTTTCCTCATAGAGCGGTAGCTCGCCGATAAGACTCCCTTTCGTCGCAAGGCGCAGCGACAGGACGCGCCCTGACTCACCATATTTTACGATAAAGATATGCCCCGAGCGCACAATGTAGAAATAGCGCGCCGACGTGCCCTCACGAAACAGATACGCCCCATCATGCAGCGATATCACCTTCCCCGGGATCGACATCATCTCCCGAATGAGCGCCTCCTGATCCACAAGTCTCACCTCCGTTCATTTCATAGGACTCACCTATCATATTTTTTAATATTATCGAAAAAACTATGAAAAACCTGTGACATCGGTCACATCCAAGAGAAAAATTTTTCACTATAATTTTTTCATATAAAATTCATAGGAAACTCTGATAAGGCACAACCTTCCTCAGTGTTTCACGAAATCATTATGGGAGAGATGCAAATGGAAAGCAAAGACATCCTCGCCGCTCTCGGCGAGAATCCGTCACGGCGCGACATCCTCGCGCATTGGGATCCGGAGAACGAGGCATTCTGGAAGAAATACGGCGAGCGCGTCGCAAAACAGAATCTCTACACCTCGACGTGGGCGCTGACCCTCGCCTTCGTCGCGTGGACAATGTGGGCGACGATTGCCGCACAGCTCAATCAAGTGGGCTTTCACTTCACGGACAACGAGATCTTCACGCTCGCAGCGCTGCCGGGACTCGTCGGCGCAACGGGACGACTCATCTACACCTACCTCCCCGCTATCGTCGGCGGGCGCAACTGGACGTTCATCTCGACCGCCCTCCTGCTCATCCCGCTCATCGGTCTCGGCAATGCCCTTACGGACACAACGACGACCTATGATACCTTTGTCCTTCTAGTAGCAGGCATCGGCATTGCGGGCGCAAACTTCTCTTCGTCCATGGCGAACATCGGCTTCTTCTTCCCAAAGGCACAGAAGGGTCTCGCCCTCGGCATCAACGCCGGCATCGGCAACCTCGGCGTTTCGCTCATCTATCTGACGGCGCCGATGCTCCTCGGAGCGAGCTTCGGCGGACTCTTCGGTGAGCCGCTCATGAACGCGGCGGGCAAGGAGGTCTACCTTCAGAACGTCTGCTACTTCTGGGCGATTCCGACCGCGCTCACTCTCGTCCTCGTCTGGATGTTCATGGACAATCTGCCCATCCCGAAGCAGAGTCCGCGCAGCATGATGTCCATCTTCGGCAACAAGCACACGTGGCTTATCACGGTCATCTACACCTGCGGCTTCGGTTCGTTCATCGGCTACTCTGCAGCTCTCGCACTCCTCGTCAACCGCGAGTTCCCCGAAGTCTCCTTCGCCTACGCGGCGTTCCTCGGGCCCTTCATCGGTGCGGGCGTGCGCCCCATCGGCGGCTGGGTCGCGGACAAGGTCAACAGCGGCTCGAAGGTTACGTTCTACTCGCTGCTCCTGATGCTCGTCGCCTGCGTCGTCACCGTGCTCGGCATTCAGGCGCACAACTTCGCGCTCTTCTTCGGCGCGTTCCTCGTCCTCTTCTTCTCGACGGGGTTCATCAATGCGGCATCGTTCCGCATTATACCATTCGTCTTTGACAACCCTGTGCATGCCTCGCTTGTCACGGGATTCACGGCGGCGATCGCGGCCTACGGTGCATTCTTCATCCCGAAACTCTTCGGACTTTCGTACGCAACGCAGGGCAGTGTCATCCCTGCATTTTACTTCCTCATCGGCTTCACCGTCGTCACCATCATTATTACATATGTATTCTACGCACGCAAGGGCAGCGGCATCAAATGCTGATGCACGCCCCCCGCTAAAAATCCCCCTTCGCACGATTTTCGCGCGAAGGGGGATTTTCTATCCACCGATTTATTTTTTACGATAGATGATCGGATTCCTTACAAGGTACTCGAACGGTGCGCTGAGGCAGTGGACGAGGCGCGTGAACGGGAAGAGGAACGCGACTGCCATCCACGAGAACATGTGGATACGGAACATGAGCGGTACGTTCTCCATGTAGTCGATCTCGGGGCTGAGTGCGAGAACCGAGCGGAACCACGGCGAAATCGTCTCGCGATAGTCGAACCCGCCCTGCACGGCATTCAGCGTCGTGGACGCGCAGCCCGTAAAGATCGCAAGGAAGAGGAATAAGTAAAGCCACTTGTCCATCGTCGACGTATTGACCGCCATCCTGTCCTTGCCGAAACGGCGGATGAGGAGCAGGACAAAGCCCCCGAAGAAGAGCAGCCCTGCGGGCGCACCGCCGCCGAGCGCGATCATGTGGTAGAGGTGCTCGTTGATCCCCGCCGCCTCGGTCATGAACTTCGGGATGAGCACGCCGATGACGTGCCCGCCGAATGCCATGACAAGACCAAGGTGGAACATCGGCCCCGCGATCTTCAAGTCGCTCTTGGAGAGGAACTGACTCGACTTCGTCGTCCAGTTCCGCTCAAAGACGGTGTAGCGCACAATCGTCCCCACGATGAGGAACGTGAACGCGATGTAGGGCAGGACGCCCCAAACGAATTGTTTCATTATGCTGTCCTCCCTTCGAGTCCCGCCGCCTCCGTGAGCACGACATCGAGGAGAAACGCATAGGGCAGCTTCGCCTCGATCAGACGGTCGCGCAGGAGTTCCAGTTTCGGACGCACCTCGGTCAGGATGTGCAGTGCCTGTTTATCCGGCACCGCTGCCGCAAGTTCGAGGATCGCGGGCAGGTAGTCGGGCAGTTCGTGATCGAGGTCATAGCCCGCATCGAGGAAAAGCTGCTTGTATGCGAGCATTTCCTCGGACTGCTTGCCGAAATCCGTGCGGTTGTGCGTTGTGAGGTAGAGGTTCGTATTCTGCGAGAAGTCAAAGGCACGTACGTAGGCATCCTCGAACTCCTGTCTGTCGCTCTCGCCGATGTAGCCAAAGAACTCCTCGAACACCTCGCGCGACTGCGGACGCTCGACATCTGCAACTGCCGCTGCATGGGTGGGAACGCCCTCCCACCACTCTGCCGAGGGGTACTCGAACAGGTAGGAGGTGAGGAGGAGCGGTGTCTGAATGCGGTTCGTATCCATCAGCAGCACCCTCCGGGACAGGCATAGCCGACCGAGCCCTGCAGCTCGCGCAGCTTCTCGTGCGTAACATCCTGCAGACCTGCGGGGATGTTGAAGCGGTCGCGGCGCTTGGCGACGCCGAGGAGGCGGTACATCGCCTCATAGGTCTCAATGTCGTGCGTAAGGTTCGCCGGCAGTTCCTCGCCCGTCTGCTTTGTGCGCATGACGGCACGCAGTTCGAGCAGGACGCGCAGCACGCGCTCGATCGCAGCCTCATCCCCCGCCGTCAGCAGCTGCGCGAGGTAGGCGACAGGGATGCGCATCTCCGCCGCACCCGGGAAGAACACCTTTTCCTCGACGCGGCGTGCAATCGGGCTGAGGGGCGGGACGTACCAGACATTCGGCAGCGTGCGGTACT
>CAUVFG010000139.1:0-4133 GCA_963551125.1 uncultured Selenomonas sp.
GTGCCATACGCGCACACAGGGTAATGCCGAGTTTGCGCGCGACATCGAGCGAGAGGGTGGTCGGTACGGACTTCGCCGCAACCGCCCCGATGCCCATGCGCCCGAGTTTCAGCATCATCTCCGAGGAGCAGCGTCCGCTGAAAACGATGATTTTATCGGTAATCTCCACGTGGTTCTTGAGCGTCCAGCCATAGAGCTTGTCAAAGACATTATGACGGCCGACATCCTCACGGAAGACGAGGATTTTCTTGTTCTCCTGATCGTAGATAACCCCGCTGTGTACGCCGTTCGTTGTGTCGTGCGTCTTGGAGAGGTGCGCGAGCAGCTCATCCGCCGTCGCAAGGATGTCACGTGCATGGAAGCGCACGTCACGCGGCCGCTCGAAGATCTCCTCGGGGCGCAGCTTCAAAATTTTGCGTGCTGAGAAGTAGCGGGGATTCCTGACGGCTTCTTCTGCCCAACGCTGCGCGTCCTCCGTTGTTTTGACCGAAGCGCTGAGGTGCTCTGCATCCACCGTCAGCTCTATGATGTCGTCATACGTGCGGATGCGCCCCATCTGGGCGAGCATCCCGATGACAAGATCCTCGAAGTCCACGGGCGAGCAGAACGCCGTTGTAAAGTTCTCACCGTTGAGGTCGATGTCGAAGTAGACCTCCTCGGACGTATATTTATGGTCCGAGACGAAGGCATTTTCCTCGGACACGTAGCGGGTTACGGGTACATCGATAAAGTCACTGCGCTGAATTTCCATTGTGTTGCTTTCTAAATAGTCCTACTTTGAGTTCTTTGTGTGATGTACCACGCGAACGCTTAGTTACGCAAGCGGTCGGGCACTTATCTGTCTAAATACCTGCGGATTTCAAACGCGCGCTCCGCGCTTGAACGGTAGAAATCCACAGGGGACAGAACGTGCCCTTTTCCCCACTTGCTTCACTAGGGTTCGCTTAGGTACATCACATCGCTCCCCTCTGCTCTAAAGCGTCAAAAATATTTCACCGTCCGCGCCGTAGAGCGGGCGTCCAATGAGGAACAGTGCGAGGCGTACCGCCGTATCCATATCGTCGAGATCGGCACATAGAATGCCGTCATCCGTACGGTTCTTTGCAAAGAGCGCAACGACACGCTCATCGCTCTCCAGCTCTCCCATCCCGCGATAGAGCATCAGCGTCGGCAAAACGCCGCGTGAACGACTCTCGGTGATATATAAATCCAAACTATCACTATCCATCTGTGTGATAAGATTCTGAAAATCTTTCCGACAATTCGCTCTTTGCTGAATAAAATATCCGTCCGGGGAGCTAACGGCGACGGCCTCTGCCCCCGCCGTCATAAAGCGCGCAGTGTCCTTGCCCTCCGTGTCGAGATTGAAGCCGTGGCTGTCGCTCTTGATGACCGCCGTGCATACGCCGCGTCGGGCGAGTAGAGGGATGAGCTTTTCGATCAGTGTTGTCTTTCCCGTGCCCGAGGCTGGCGCGGCGACGGAGAGTATGGGCTTTGTCCGCTGCTCGTTCGCAAGCCTTCCGCGTGCGAGCCGATAGGCGGCGGGCGTATTCACGTTGAAGAATAGCCCCGCGTCCACGGTGAGCGGCAGTTCCCGCACAACGAGCTCTCGTAGGATAATGCCAAGCTTGCGGTCGCCGCGTGCGATTGCCGCCGCAAATGCCGCCCCCGCCTCCCGTCGGTAGAGCGCCGCGAGCGGCTGCCAATAGCCGAGAAGAGTTGGCAGTACGACCTGCGTCTCTCCCTCTGCGGCGGGCAGGAGCGCACGCACGAGTTCAAAATCATAAAAGGGCATATCTGCCGAGAGAACGAGCGCCCACTCCGTCTTTGCCGCCCGAAGACCTGCCGCAATCGCTGCTGCGGGTCCCTGCGCCTGCACCTCGTCTGTGACGAGAGTCGCCCCGAACTTCTCCGCGAGTGCCGCAAGGTCGCTGCGCGCGCCCTCCGCCGCAAGGACGATAGAGCGAAAGCCCGCCGCCCGCCCCTTGCGCAGCGTGCGGGCAAGCAGCGCTTCCCCATCCAGCGGCAGGAACCGCTTATCCCGCCCCATGCGTGTACTCTTGCCGCCTGCCGCAACGATGAGTGTCAGATCGGAGAGATTCATCGCGCACACTCGCCCGTATCGCCGCGCAGGATCTCGATGCCGTGCTGCAACTGCGGCAGGATGAAGCCCAGGCACTCACGCACCGCTTTTTCACTGCCCGGCAGGTTGACAATCAACGAGCGTTTCCGAATACCTGCCGCCGCGCGTGTGAGCATCGCGCGCGGCGTCACCTGCATGGAGAGCGCGCGCATCGCCTCGGGGATGCCCGGGGTCTCGCGCTCGATGACCTCACGCGTCGCCTCGGGGGTCACGTCACGTACGGAAAACCCCGTGCCGCCCGTCGTGAGGATCAGCCCCACGCCGCGCTGTGCCCAGAGCTCCATCTCGCGCTTCAGCTCCTCCTTCTCATCGGGGACGATGTTGAAGCCCGCGACATGGTACCCTGCCTCCGTCAGCATCTCACGGATCGCCGCGCCGCTTTTGTCCTCGCGCTCGCCGCGCGCGCCCTTGTCGCTCGCCGTAATGACGGCGGCATCGAGCGGAATCTTCTCCGTCGTGATCTCCATTTTGTCCCCGACCGTCACCCAACCGCCGTGCAGGACGCGTGCAAAGACACCCTCGCGCGGCATGATGCAGTCGCCGACCTGATGGTAGATCTGACAGTGGCTGTGACACTCCTTGCCGATCTGCGTGATTTCAAGGAAGACATCCCCGACGCGCAAGCGCGTCCCGATGGGCAGTTCCTTGAAACGGAACCCCTCGGCAACGACATTCTCACCGAACGCCCCAAAGTCCACATCCGCGCCGCGTGCGCGGAAATCGTCAATCTCGCCAAGACCGAGAAGGCTGACCTGACGGTGCCAGTCGCCCGCGTGGGCATCACCATCAATGCCGAACTCCGTCATAAAGAAGACGCGATCCAACGCGTGCTTCTGCGTCCCGCGCTTCTCGCTGATGCAGAGTGCTCGGATCTCTCCCATATTAACCTCCTACCTGATACATGGCGCGTCGATCACGCGTTTCACTGTCCATCTCGAAATAATGTTCCTCGGGCTTCTTCCAGACGGCGTGCGCGACTGCATCTGCCAGCTGTTCATCCGTTGCGCCGCCGCGCAGGAGTGCACGCGTATCAAGCCCCGCATTGCTGTAAAGACAGAGTTTCAAAAAACCTTCTGCCGTCAGGCGGACACGGTTGCACGCGTCACAGAATTTATGCTCCATTGCGTCGATAAAGCCAATCTGCCCCATAAAGCCTGCTGGCTTCACATAGGCGGCAGGCCCCGTTGGGATCGCGCTCGCATGATTCGCCTCGCCCACGGGTAGGAGCGCGCCAAACGCATCTTTCAGCCGTGCCCGCACCTCGTCCATGGGTACGCCGCGATAGCCCTCCGTGCGGGCACAGCCAATCGGCATGAGCTCGATGAAGCGCATTTTAATCGGATAGTCGCGTGCAATCGCCGCGAGTGTCGTGATCTCATCGTCGTTTATGCCTGCAATCGGCACGCAGTTCATCTTGACCTCGATGCGCGCCTCCCGCGTCAGACGCTCCAAAGCCTCCATCACCGCACCGAACAGTGGCCGCCGCGTGATGGACAAGAATTTGCCGCCGTCGAGCGTGTCGAGGCTGAGGTTCACTGCGTCAAGCCCCGCATCGAGCAATTCATCCACCATCTCGCCGAGCAGCACACCATTTGTCGTGATCGCAACCGTCTCGATGCCGGGGATCTCCTTCAGCCCACGCACGAGATGTACGATGTCGCGGCGCACAAGCGGCTCACCGCCCGTCAGGCGCACCTTGCGAATGCCCATCTGTGCGAGCGCACGCACATCGCGCAGAATCTCCTCATAGGAAAGGATATCCGCATGGCGCAGCTTTTTCACGCCGTGCGCGGGCATACAGTAGCGGCACCGCAGATTGCAGCAATCCGTCACCGAAATGCGCAGATATTCAATTTTCCGCTGAAACTGATCCTGCATGATAACCTTCTTCTATCTATAATCCTCTATCCAACTATGTGACGAGGGTGTGATGATTTCCCTAAGGAATCGCTGATAAAATGAAGTCCGTCAGATTGGCGTAGATTTTTTC
>CAUVFG010000140.1:0-4120 GCA_963551125.1 uncultured Selenomonas sp.
TCAGACGCAGATCGAACAGCTGAAAAAGGCTGTGCGGGAAGTTATGCTATGAATACGAGTGAAACGGGGGGGAATCCCCCATTTTCCATAGATATCCAAAAATTTAAGGATGCCCTGCATGCCGCCTCTCCGATGAAGCTGACGGGCAAGGTATCGCAGATCATCGGGCTTGTCATCGAGTCGCAGGGACCGACGGTCACGGTTGGTGAGCTCTGCTACGTGAACGCGCATTTCGCGGGGCTTCCGCCGATTCCGGCGGAGGTCGTGGGCTTCCGTGAGGGGCACGTCCTCCTCATGCCCGTCGGTGAGATGCAGGGCATCGGTCCCGGCTGCGAGGTCATCGCAACGGGACGTCGCTTGCGCGTGAAGGTAGGACCGGAGCTGCTCGGGCGTGTGCTCGACGGGCTCGGCAATCCGATCGACGGCAAGGGTCCGATCCTTGCAAAGGAAGAGTATCCCCTGCAGGCACCACCGCCGCCGCCGCTCACGCGCCCACGCATTCACGACAATCTCTATGTCGGCGTGCGTGCGATCGACGGTCTCATCACGCTTGGCGACGGGCAGCGCATCGGCATTATGGCAGGCTCCGGTGTCGGTAAATCCACGCTTCTCTCGATGGTTGCGCGCAATACCGAGGCGGACATCAGCGTCATCACGCTTGTGGGAGAGCGCGGACGCGAGGTGCGCGACTTCATTGAACGAGATCTTGGCGAGGAAGGACTCAAACGATCTGTGGTCGTCGTGGCGACCTCCGATCAACCCGCGCTTGTCCGCATCAAGGGGGCAATGACGGGTACGGCGATTGCCGAGTATTTCCGCGATCAGGGGCATAAGGTCGTCCTGATGATGGACTCGGTGACACGCTTTGCGATGGCACAGCGCGAGGTAGGCCTCACGATCGGCGAGCCGCCCGCAACGCGCGGCTATACGCCGTCCGTCTTTGCGATGCTGCCGCGCCTCCTCGAGCGCGCGGGCACGAGCGAGAAGGGCTCAATCACAGGCATCTATACCGTCCTCGTGGACGGCGATGATATGAATGAGCCGATTGCGGACGCCGTGCGCTCCATTCTCGATGGGCATATCGTGCTCTCGCGCAGGATTGCAGCGCAGAACCACTTCCCTGCGATCGACGTGCTCGGCAGCGTCAGCCGCGTGATGTACGAGGTCGTGGACAAGAGCCATCTCGAGGCGGCACAGGAGATGCGTCAGCTCATGGCGGTGTATGCCGAGGCGGAGGATCTCATCCACATCGGAGCGTATGTCAAGGGCTCGAGCCCGAAGATCGATGCCGCGATTCAGAAGATCGAGGGGATTAACGAATTCCTGCGACAGGATATTTACGAAGTAACCTCTTACGAGGAAACGGAACAGCGTCTGCTCTCCGCCGTTGGCAAAGCAGCGCCCTCGCCGGCACCTGCTGCTGAGGAAGCATCATGAAAAAATTTCGATTTCAGCTTGAGACCCTGCTCAAGGTAACGCGCATGAAGAAGGAGGAGGCGGAGGTTGCCTTCGCCGAAGCCGTACGCCGTCTCGAGGATGCACGTGCCTATCAGCGTCAGCTGCTTGAGGAGATGCACCAGGGGCAGCTTGATTACGAGAAGCTCTCAAAAGAGGGGACGCGGATCAAGATCGGCACGCTCATGAGCTTCAATCGCTTCTTTGGCTGGAAGCGACAGCAGATCGAGGATCAGCAGCAGGTGATCCTCGCGGCAAATGCTGAGCGGCAGAAGCGACTCAAGGCACTCATGGAGCAGATGAGTGCATTGAAGAGCATTGAGAAACTGAAGGAAAAGCGCCTTGCGGAATACAAGGCAGCGGTCTTGCAGGAGGAGCAGAAAATGCTCGATGAGATCGGCCTGCAGCTGACCATGCGCAATAAGGAATGGGAGGAAGCAGTATGATGGATCTTTCGGGCGTTCGACAGATACAGGCACGCATTGCGGAGATTGAGGGGCAATTCTCCCTTCAGAATCAGCAGCTTCCGGGCATGGGATTTGCCGCAAAGCTGCAGCAGGAGATCGACAAACATAGCACAACTGCGGTAGGAAAGGCACAGTCGGCGCAGCGTGTACAGGAGACTTCAGCCGCGCACAAGGCTGTCGGTTCCGCACAGGAAAAACTTGCAAATCCCGATCTTGCACATGTGATTCATGCGGCAGCCGCGAAATATGCCGTCGACCCAAAGCTCGTCTCTGCCGTTGCCGAGGTCGAGTCCGGCGGCAATCAGAATGCCGTTTCACCCGCAGGTGCGGTTGGTGTGATGCAGCTCATGCCGGAGACGGCGGCAGCTCTCGGCGTCAATCCATACAATATGGAGAGCAACGTCGAAGGGGGGGCGAAGTATCTGCGTGAGATGCTCGACACCTTTGACGGGGACGTGAAGAAGGCCGTTGCTGCCTACAATGCGGGGCCGAACGCTGTGAAGGCGTACGGCGGCATTCCTCCGTACGCAGAGACGCAGAACTATGTGACGAGCGTTCTGGATATCTATCGCTGAATCCGTTGCGCGCTGACAGGGGAAGAGAAAGAGGGCTGGGAATTCCATGCGGAAGAAATTGAAGATCCTATTCATACTGATCTTACTCCTCGTGTTGATCGCGGGGGGCTTTGCGCTCGGTGTCTATCTCCGGCTCTTTGATACGAAGGAGCTCAATAAGCAGTATGGTCTGCACGAGCTCCCTATCGTCGGTGAGTACTTTGTTCCGCCGGCGGCAGAAGAGCACAGTGCGACGGAGGCCACGACGTCCTCCGCCGCTTCTGCGGGGGCTCCCTCATCAGCTGCAGCGACGCCGAAGAAGGCTCCTGAGAATGTGAAGATCACGAAAGAGGAGATCGAAAAGCAGCAGAAGGAGCGCGAGGCGGCAGAGAAGAAGCGCGTGACGAAGCTCGCACGCCTTTACAATGATATGAAGCCGGCCGATGCGGCGAAGGTCATGGAGACCCTGGATATCGACCTCTGCATCGCCATTCTCCAGCGCATGGATGAGGGGAATGCGGCGAAAGTCATGGCTGCGTTCGACCCGGAACGTGCGGCTCAGATCACACAGATCATCTATGAGGGCGTGCCGCAGCGTACGCGGAACGCGCGCAATGCCGCAGCAGCGCAAGTGCCCGGCATTGCGCGCGAGGAAGAGGCAATACCGCAGCAATAGGGGAGACAGAACACAGGATAGAGAGAACCTGCGAAGGCGCTGAAAAGCATCTTCGCAGGTTTTTATCCGTTTATTGTTTTTGGGGGGATACGTTTGCGCCGTATATTTTTACTGTTTACAGCGCTTCTTGTCGCTGTGCTTGGATTCAGCGCTTCCGTCCATTCGGCAGAGGCGGCGTTCAGTGACCGCGCAAAGGGGATGGCAAAGGTTACGGGGGTGCGCATCGGAAAGACGGATGGGAATGTTCGCATTGTTATCGACTCCGATCGCTCCGTCTCCTATAAGCAGAGCGTACTTGCAAATCCGACACGGGTTGTGCTCGACGTGCAGAATGCGTGGATTGCGCCCGAGGCGAAGAAGAATACGGTGGTGGATTCGCCCCTCGTCTCGGGCGTGCGCGTCGCCCAGTTCGATGCGACGACGGTACGCGTGGTGGTAGAGACTACTGTCGGAAAGGGCGGCTATAATGTCTTTTCTATTGATGGCGAGAAGCCACGCGTTGTGATGGATTTTGGTACGGCTCCGCGTACAAATCCCGCAAAGCTCGCGCCTGTGCCACAGGAGTCCGACATCGTACAGCCGCAGCAGACGGATGAGGAGGAGACGCAGGACTCAAGCGATGAGGATTCGATTGACCGCGATCTGGATGCAATTACGGGCATGAAGGGGCGTAAGATTGCCATCGATCCCGGGCACGGCGGCAGCGACTCTGGCGCGATCGGGCCGACGGGCATCATGGAGAAGTCCGTCACCATGCGCGTCAGCCGAGAGCTCAAGCGCCTCCTCGAGGCGGAGGGCGCAACGGTCATCCTCACGCGTACGGGTGATACGGAAGTCTCATCCAAGGGCGCGAGCGCCACCTCGGTCGAAGAGCTTCAGGCGCGTTGTGATGTTGCCAACGAGGCAAAGGCCGATATTTTCCTCTCCATCCATGCAGATGCGTTCACGAACCGCGAGGTGAAGGGGAC
>CAUVFG010000141.1:0-4083 GCA_963551125.1 uncultured Selenomonas sp.
CCCGCCGCTGCGGCGGCAAACTGGGATGAACTCACGGCGCGCGCGGACAGCCCTCTGCTGAACCGCGCAGCACAGGGACTCTATCCGCCGGGGTCGACATTCAAGACACTGATTGCTGACGCTGCACTTGAGGCGGGTGTGACGAATTCCGATGAGGTGTTCACCTGCACAGGGGAACTTGCCATCGGCTCGGATTACGTACTCCATGAGAGTCACGGTGAGGTACACGGGAAGCTTCGCCTCGCGGACGCGCTGCGCGAGTCCTGTAACGTCACATTTGCGACGCTCGCCCTGCGTCTCGGCGGCAGTGGACTTTCCTCGGCGTTCGAGCGCTTCGGCATTGGCGCGGAGTTGGCGGATGCAGAGATTCCGATGGCGAAGGCACACGTCCCTGATCTGAAATCACTCGGTGATGGGGAGATCGCGCAGCTTGGCATTGGACAGGGCGCACTGCTCGTCACGCCCTTGCAGATGGCGCTCATTGCGGATGCCTTTGCAAATGGCGGGCGCATGATGCAGCCGTATCTGGTCGGGCAGGTTCTGACGGCGGATGGAACGCCCCTCTACGAGGCGCGTCCGCAGGTGTGGCGGACGGCGACGACGGCGGAGCGCGCGGCTGTGATCGACGGCTATATGGCGGATGTCGTTGCGGCGGGGACAGGGACGGCGGCTGATGTCGCGGGCGTGCGCGTCACGGGCAAGACAGGCACGGCAGAGAATGCAAGCGGAACGGATCACGCGTGGTTCATCGGCTCGGCGGAGCGCAGCGGTCAGAAGATCGTTGTCGCCGTTCTCGTGGAGGAGGGCGGCTTTGGCGGGCGCGCGGCGGCAGGGATTGCACATCAGGTGATACGAACGTATTTTGAAGGGCAGCGATGAATACGCTCCGCCGCCCTTTCTGAGATAGAGGCTTCGGCAGTGATGGCAGAGGCGTTAGGAGGAACGAACATGGTCGAGCGTGTCTTGGATGGACGCTACGCGCTGGAAATGCTGGTAGGCAGCGGCGGGATGGCAGATGTCTATCGGGCAAAGGATCAGCTCTTGGAGCGCACCGTCGCCGTCAAGATTCTCCACCAGCAGTACGAGAATGACACGGAGTTCATTGCGCGTTTTCAGCGCGAGGCGAAGGCGGCAGCGCGCATTACGCATCCAAACATCGTCAACGTCTACGATGTCGGCATCGCTGAGGGGCGGCACTACATCGTCATGGAATACGTTCCGGGACGTACGCTGAAGGAGCGCATCAAGGAGGAGGGACCCGTGCCCGCCGCCGAGGCGCTGGATATTGCGCGCCAGATTGCGGGTGCACTCGCACAGGCGCACGCAAACAACCTCGTGCACTGTGACATCAAGCCACACAACATCCTTGTCATGCCCGACGGCAACGTCAAGGTTGCGGATTTCGGCATTGCGCGTGCGGTCACGGAGTCCACGATGACCTACAATGACAACATCATGGGCTCGGTGCATTACTTCTCGCCCGAGCAGGCGCGCGGTACGATCATCACGCCGAAGTCGGATGTTTACTCCCTTGGTGTCGTACTCTATGAGATGCTGACAGGGCGCATCCCGTTCGACGGAAATACGGCGGTCAGCATTGCGCGCAAGCATCTCGAAGAGGAAGCACTGCCCGTGCGTTCTATTGTCCCGAGCATACCGCCTGTCGTGGAGGCTCTTGTAACACGCATGATGGCAAAGGATCCGGCGCTGCGCCCGGACAGCCGCATGCTCGTGCAGGACATCATGCGTACGGAGCAGATGATGCGCGGCGAAACGGCGGCAATGCCTGCATTCGATCCCGATGCGACGCGCGTTCTCACACCTGTGGAGGCACAGGAGATCAGTGCCGCTGCTCCGCCGATGGAAGAGGGGGAGAGGGAGGAGCGCGAGGAAAAATCCTTTATCCGCACGAAGAAATTCAAATTCGGACTCGTCCTCATCCTCCTGTTCGGCTTCTTTACGGGATTTTTCCTGAGCTTCGGAAAGTTCTGGAGCTCCGTGGAGATCACGGTGCCCGATGTGACGGGCAAGCAGCTCACGCTTGCACGTCAGATTCTCGAGGATCAGCATTTGCGCGTTACGGTCGCCGAGACCTTTGATGCCTCCGTACCCGTGGGCGTTGTCGTATCGCAGACGCCGGAGGCGGGCACGAAGGTCAAGGAGGAGCGCTCGATCACCATCTATGTCAGCAAGGGCGGCGAGGAGATGGAGATGCCGAATTTGCGCGGACTGAAACAGTCGGATGCGATCAATAAACTTCAACAGATGGGGCTGCGCCTCGGTTCCGCCTATGAGACGTTCTCCGATGAGGACAGCGGCACAGTCATCTCGCAGGATCCGCGCAGCGGAACACGGATCAGCAAGGGACAGTCCGTGGACATCACCGTCAGCAAGGGGCAGAAGGTTAAGAAGATCAGCATCCCCGATGTGAAGGGCGTTTCTTCGGATCGTGCGCGCACGATGATCGAGGGCAGCGGTCTGAAGGTCGGCAGCATTTCGGAGGAGGCGAGCACGCAGGCGGCGGGTACCGTGGTCAGCCAGTCGCCCTCTGCAGGCAGTGAGGCGGACAGCGGCAGTACCGTACGTCTCGTGGTCTCGAGCGGCAAGAAATCCTCCAGCTCCAAGGAAGATGCGAAGGGCGGCGACAGCAAGAAAAACGACAAGGATCCCGCCGCGCGCCGCATCCAGACGGAAAAAACGGAGTAGGGAGTGCATGGTGGCGGAGCAGGGACGTATCCTAAAGGTCTATAACAATGTACTCCATGTCGTGACAGAGGATCATATGATCCTCTGCAAGCTGCGCGGCAGGGTGAAGAAGGGACGCAGCGAGCTGACGCCTGTCCCTGGTGACATCGTTTCACTTGAACGCATATCATCCGATGAGGGCGTGATCGAGCGCATTGAGGCGCGCACGAATCTCCTGCAGCGACCACGCGTGGCGAACCTTACGCAGATCATCGTCACCGTCGCGGCGGCATTGCCGGATCCGCACCCGCTCGTTGTGAGCCGCTTCCTCGTGCTCGCGGAACGTTCGGGCGTCAAGAAAATCGCTCTCTGTGTGAACAAGATGGATCTCTGTCAGGGAACACCGGAGGACGTTCTTGCGGCATACGAGGCAGCGGGCTATCCCATTCTGCGCGTCTCGGCGGAGCAGGGGACGGGACTGCGTGAGCTGCACGAGCGCCTTGCGGGCGAGATCACCGTGTTTGCGGGACCGTCGGGGGCGGGGAAGTCCTCCCTGCTGAATGCGCTCGACCCATCGCTTGCCCTTCTGACGGGAGTGGTCAGCGAGAAGATCGGGCGCGGGCGCCACACGACGCGCCGTGCTGAACTGCTCCCGTTTGCAGGGGGCTATGTGGTCGACACGCCGGGCTTTACCCAGCAGGAGATGACGGAGATTGCACCCGAGGAGCTCGCGGCGTGCTTTCCGGAGTTTGCCCGCCATGCGGGCTGTCGCTTTTCACCCTGCAGTCACAGCCACGAGCCGGATTGCGCCGTCAAGGCGGCAGTGGAGACGGGAGAACTTTCGCGTGAGCGGTATGAGGCATATCTTGCACTGCTGAGTGAAATACGATCGAAAAAGAAATAGGAGAATCCGATGGCACACGAACATGAACACACGTATGAAGAGGAAAGGATCGAAGAGGAGCACATCCACATCGAGCGTCCCACGATCATCGCACCGTCCATCCTTTCGGCGGACTTTGCAAATCTCGGGGCGGATGTCCGCCGCGTGGAGGAGGCAGGTGCGGAGTACATCCACATTGACGTGATGGACGGGACGTTCGTGCCGAACATCACGCTCGGTCCCTGCGTCGTTGAGAGTCTGCGAAGGGCATCCAAGGCGGTCTTTGACGTGCATCTCATGGTTGAGCATCCCGAGACCCATATCGAGCCGTTTGCAAAGGCGGGCGCGGACATCATCACATTCCACGTCGAGGCGACGCGCCACGCACATCGCGTGATTCAGCAGATCAAAGCGGCGGGCTGCAAGGCGGGCATAGCCCTCAACCCCGGCACATCGATCTACACCCTTGAGGAGCTGATCGACGATGTGGACATGGTGCTCCTCATGACGGTCAA
>CAUVFG010000142.1:0-4077 GCA_963551125.1 uncultured Selenomonas sp.
CGTAATTCTTATAGAGGATCTCATGCTCCTCACCAAGCACGACCAGCTTGATCGTCGTCGACCCGACATCTACCCCGACGCGAAATGGGGATTCCAAAATAACACCACCTATCCGAATCCATATGAATACATACGGATTTTTTCAATTGATACATATTAAATAGGAAAGCCATTTTAGGCTTTCCTATTTTAACGTATTTCACAGTACGATGCAAGTGCATGGCGCACAGCACTGTAATATCCAATTTTGAAGTAATGCTATTCTAAATGCAGTCAAATATTGTAGGGCGCAGCAAGCTTTTTGAAGTAGTTGCGTGCCTTCTGCATCGTGCGGATGATCGGCTCCATGAGCTTCGGTTGGCGCACAACCGTGCGGATAACCGCCTTGCGCAGCTGGCGATACTCTGCATCGAAGTCGCGCATGACATCCTCCATCTCCACTTCGACCGAAACAGATGGGATATTCGAGTGGATGAGATTGGCACTCCGCCCCTGAATCGTCACAATATCGCCGAGGAAGGGCGCGTACGCCTCGAGTCCAAGTTCGTCCTGAATCCGCTCCTTGAGTGCCTCCTGCGCCTGCCCCTCACCGTGAACGAGAAAGACCTTCGCAGGGCGTGGCGCGGTAATCGCTCGCATCCAGTCTACAATTTGTTCCGCATCCGCGTGCGCCGAGAAGCCTTCGAGCACCTGAATCTGCGCCTTGACCGCAATCTCCTCACCGAGCACACGCACGCGCTTGATGCCGTCAACGAGGCGACGCCCGAGACTTCCTTCCGCCTGATAGCCGACGAAGAGCACGGTGGACTCGGGTCGCCAGAGGTTATGTTTCAGGTGGTGCAGGACACGCCCCGCATCCGCCATGCCTGAGGCGGACAGGATGATTGCCGATCCCTCAGCCGAGTTGAGAGCGCGCGACTCCGCCGCTGTCTCTGCGATGCGCACCTGAGGGAATGCGGGAATCGTCCCCTGCTCGCCAAAAAACGCAATCGTCTCCTCGTCGAAATCCTCATAGTTCTTGAGAAAGACGCGCGTCGCCTGGATCGCAAGCGGACTGTCGATGATGATCGGGATGTCCCCGTCGAGCCGCCCCGCCTTCCAGAGATTGTAGAAATAATAGAGAAGCGTCTGCGTCCGCCCGACGGCAAACGAAGGGATGATGACATTGCCGCCGCGATCCATCGTGTCGCGGATGACCTCGAGGAGCGCGGTCTCCTTGTCGTAGTCGCGGTGAATGCGGTCACCGTACGTCGATTCGACGAGCACAAAATCCGCGCCCTCAATCACATCAGGATCACGCAGAATGGGCTGATTCGGCTGTCCGAGGTCGCCCGAGAAGACGAGCTTCGACGTCTGTCCGTTCTCCTCCACCACGATCTCTAGGATCGCCGAGCCTAGAATATGCCCCGCGTCGCGGAAGGTAAGACTCAGGTTATCCACCTGCAGGTTGGATTGATAAGCGACAGGCTCGAACAGTTCGAGCGCGGCAAAGGCATCCGCCTGCGTATAGAGCGGCGTGATGGGGGCCTCGCTGCGGCGTGCATTCTTTCGATTGAAGAGTTCTGCGTCGCTCTCCTGAATATGCGCCGAGTCGGGCAGCATGATGCGGACGAGATCACAGGTCGACCGCGTTGCATAGATTTTCCCGCGAAAGCCCTCACGCACAAGACGCGGAATACGTCCGCAGTGGTCAATATGAGCATGTGTCAGAAAGACCGCCTCGATCTCGGCAGGGTTGAACGGGAAATCCTCATAGTTCATCTCACGCAGACGGCGTGTGCCCTGATACATGCCGCAGTCTACGAGATACCTGTGATCCCCCACATGAAGCAGATAGCATGAGCCCGTGACAACGTGCGCAGCACCCAAAAACTCAAGCCGCATAAGATATCCTCCCTCCTGATATACCTATTGTTCTTATACCTATAAAATTCGGAATTCATCAAAAAAATCCTGCATTTTTACAGTCGCATATCTGATACATTTTCAAAACGTATTATCATGTGTGCTTAACCCCAATAACCGTGCGGGTTTACTGGATTTTTAACACATATTTTCCTATGAAGATATATGAGGCTTTTTCAGGAGTTTTTGTAGGCATTGTAGACAAATGGTAGACAAAAAGAGAGGCACCGCACACGACCTGTCTCTCTTTTTTTTTTGTTTCGAAATCACCACTCGACGACGTTATACATAACCGTCGCGCCCTGATAGCGTCCGCCGTCGAAATGCGCCAACGCCTCAAATCGCCCCTGCTCGTACCCAATCGACATGAGAGCTTTGCCGTCAATGACGGATGCACCCGCCTTGATGCGATGATCTTTGCGGAGGTCGATCTTATACACATCTACTTTTTGCTCCTCGCTCGGCAGGTCTTTGCCGTCCTTATCTTTCGTGATCGGCGTGACCACAGTACGGTCACTTTTTTCGCGTACCGCCCGTGGCAGTGTCGGCGCATCCTCCCTGATCTGGCGCTCGACCACCTGCGCCGCCCGCTCTACCGTCGGGGCGGCGACATGGTAGGTCACCGCCGGAGCACGCTGTCCAGCCTGTGCCTCCGCAAGACGCCGCTGCAGAGCCTCAGCGTTGCTCTTGGAGATGTCCAGCTGCTGACGCAGTGCCGCCGTGTCCTGCGTCTGCTCCTGTGTCATGACGGCGGGCTTTTCGGCGGTTGTCTGCTCCGATGCGGAGTTTCGTCCAATGGCGTACGCAATGCCGATGACCAGAATACACAAGAGCACCAGGATCAATGTTTTGTGCTCCGTAAGAGTGTGCTGGATTCGCTCAAGCATAGCTTACCTCCTTTCAGTCTTTTATGCAATCTTATGTGAATGCATCACTGTAGGGCGTAGTCGGTCACACCGCGTGCAATGGCGCGGGCAAAATCGTCTTGCCGCTCTCGCAAGAGTACCGCATCGCTTTCATTGTCGATAAAGGCGAGCTCAACGAGGACGGCGACCGCATCAGTGTTGTTGAGAACATACAGACCGTTGACACCGGGCTTTGCGCCCTTCACGCCGCGATCCGTTGTACCGAGCGCATCCACAATCTGATTCTGGATGCAGTCTGCCAGCTTTTCTCCCTCACCGCTTCCGTAGTAGTGCCAGACCTCCGTCCCGTTTGCATTGCCGTTGCACGCATTGCAGTGGATGGAGATAAACACATCGACATCCGCACGGTTGGAAGTCGAGACGACTTCATACAGACTGTCGGATTGGAGACTCCCCACAACTTCTACACCTGCGGCAGCGAGATAACCCGCAACAAGGTCTGCGACATTCTTCGCCACGTCACACTCGCGCAGTCCATACCCGCAAGCACCAGGATCCGGATTTCCATTCGGGGCGTGCCCCGGGTTCAGAAATACTTTCATTTGTTCTTCTCCCCTTTCTTGTTTGCAACGTTATTGCCTTGTAGCTGCAATATCATATCTTGAAGCTTTTGCGGCACAGGAAGCCCTATCCTCGTCGCATTCTCGATGATGGAAATTCCTTCATTCGAGATGTAGAAGAATATCACGGCGGAACGCAGGACGCACCCGCTGCCGATGATGTGAACATCGAGGACATTCGCTACGCCCACAAGAGTGAAGATGCAGACCTTCTTGCAAATCCCTTTGAAGCCGATGGCACTGGACAGTTTCTTCTCAACAATCGCACGGAGTACACCCGTGATGTAGTCCGTCACAACAAAAGCGACGAGTGCATAAAGCAGATCGTCAAAGTTGCCGAGGATCTCTCCGACAAAGATGCCGATGCCCGCCGCATAGAGACGTATTGTCAAAATCTGATCCATCGTCAAACACCTCCTGCTTTCTTCCATTTTCCGAGATGATTCATCCTACGCAGACGGAAGTTTTCGCATCCGCGCATCAGCTCGGTAAGCTGTCCGTTTTCCCATAGGTACACTCGTCCCATGAGCTGGACAAGATATTTCCCGTTTCCAAGAGGACATAGGCTTATTTGCAAATAGGAATCTACTTTGGTCTCCAGCAAGAATTCATTTCGCTCGTTGTAGATTTTGGGAAGCACTGATAAATTCTTATGTTGCGCAACTCTGCCTCGAAAGATTACAATA
>CAUVFG010000143.1:0-4051 GCA_963551125.1 uncultured Selenomonas sp.
CGCCGAAGCAGTCATAGTCCTCGTTGTGGTGCCCCATGACATAGACCTCGTCCGCCGTCTCCATGATGTCGCGCAGCGCATGCGCCACAACACGCGCCTTCACGCGCGTATGCTTTTCGACCGCCTTTGCCTTGCCGCCAAAGAACTGCGTCTTTCCGCTGATGCCCGCTGCCACCTGATCGCCGCCGCGTCCGAGCGCGAGGTCGAGCTTCTCCTCTGCCTCCTCGCCAAGCTCCTTGAGCGACTGCTCCGCCACAAGCGAGAGCCCGATGGAGAGCGTCACGGGCAGCCCCTTCGAATTCACGATCTTGCGCACCTGGTCGAGGATGTCGAACTTCTCCGCAATCGCATGATCGAGTGCCGCACGGTCGAGAAGTGCGACGAACTCCTCCTCGGAGATGCTGCGCATAAAGCCGCCGAGACCGTTCATCCATGCATCCAGACGCTCGCGCACGGCGAGCAGCAGCATGGATTTCTCCTTCTCCGTCTGCCCCTGCATGATCTCATCGTAGTTATCGAGCTGGATGTAGAGCAGCGCCGTACGGCTCGCGTGGAAGCGCTCCTTGAGATCGGCGAGCTCCGTCTCGTCCTCCACATAGAGCGCCATCAGCGGATCCATCTGCGGCGACGTCGGCACCATGCGATGATAGATACGATAAGAACGCCCCTCATGTGAGAGATGACATTCCCCTTCGATCCCCCAGACCGCCTCAAAGTTGAACTTCGGCCAGAAAGCCACAACGGGCGTCCCCTCCTCGGGTTTTACCCCGCCGAGGGACTCCGTCAGCTGACGATTCGACCACTCGAGGTGGCCGTCCTTGTTCACAAGGAGGATCGCCTGCGGCAGAGATTCCACCGCATAGTTCATGACATTGTTGGCATTGCGGATAATGCCCATACAGTATCGTTCAAATCGCCGTTCTCTGTCCCGACAACGCTCCCACGCGAACGCGACAAGAATAGCCCAAAGCAGGAGGGCGGCAGCACCCACATAGGCGCTGTAACAATAGGTCACGAGCGCAAGCGCGAGCATGACGATCAGATGAATCGTCAGGTCAATCCACGCGGATAAATTCCGCGGCATAAAACCACCTTCTTTATATGGATAACGTATATACGATATATATTTATTGGCGTTCGCGGAACTTCTTTCGGTAGTCAAATGCGATGTCGAACAGCCCCGTCCACGAGATGATCTGCGTCATAAAACCGTTCAGTGCAATGAAGATATAGATGATGATGCGCATGAACGAGGATACATGAAAGCGCTTCATCAGGAACTGCACGAGGGAAAGCCCCTGCACGAGTCCCGCAGCAAACGCGATGAGATAGCCGTTCAGCGCCGCCTGATAGAGCCATGAAATATCACGGGTCGTGCCCCAGTAGAGCCCGATCAGAGAGAATGCGAAGAGATAGGAGAAGAAGATCGGCAGATGCCACTCCGTAAAGGCGGGCAGCCCCTGCGCGGGAATCCCAAGACGCACGAGCACCTTGCGCAGGAGGGCAAAGCAGGCGGTCACCTCAATCACGGAGCTGCCAAGGAAAAGCGCGGGCAGCATCAGCACGAAGAGCTCGAGCACCTGCGCCGATGCCGCACGCGTCTCCTCGAGCTGCGCCTCGTCCATGCCGAGGCTGCGGTACATGGCGAGCGTCTCATCCATCGTCTCGTTTGCCATCGAGACATCCATCGCAAGCGGGTTCAGCCCGAAGAGCAGCAGCATCATGAGTGCCGCCGCAACCTTGCCGCCGAGCGAGGCAAGTGCGCCGCCCACGAGGGCGCGCATCGTGTCCGCCCTGCGGCGGAAGAGAGCGCCGAGCACGAGCCCCGTCGGCGCAAACGAGAGGACGAAAAACGCCCCTGTCACGGGCGTTGCAAAGAGCATTGTGAGGATGAGGGACGCCGCTGCCGCGAGCACGCCCCAACGCAGCCCCTCACGTACGGTGACAAGCGCAATAAAGACGGGCCAGAACATCCCCATCATCATCGTCAGCATGGGCAGATAGATCGCCGCGAGCGCGTAGACCACCGCCGCAGCCGTCATCACCCCCGCCGTCGCGGCGGGTCTTGCACCTTGCTCACTCATTCCATATCCTTTCAGCGGATTTGTCCGCATATCGTTGCATTATGTCGAAAGACTTCCCTATTATAGCAGATTTTGCCCGCGCTGTCACGGAGTCCCCTCACGCCCCCATAATCCCCGCCATTCGGAGGAGATACTGCGCATTCGTCGTGCGGCAACGCCCCTCACGAATCTTGAAATCAAAGAGAATCTTATCCCCCTCGTAGTGCTCCTCAAAATGTGCATTTGCCACGGGCACGCCCTCACGGTCGAGGTCGCACAGCTCAAAGTCGTGCGTCGTCACAATCGTAATCGCGTGTGGCAGGGTCAGACGGCGAATCGCCTCGCGTGCCCCGACAATGCGGTCAGCGGAGTTCGTCCCGCGGAAGATCTCGTCAATGAGGATCAGCATGGGACGCCCACGTTTGCTGTATGTCATCATCTTCTTGATGCGCAGAAGCTCCGCGTAGAACGTCGAGATCCCGCCCGCGAGATCGTCGCTGATCTGGATCGACGTATAGACCGCCATCGGTGTGAGTGCAAATGATTTTGCACACACGGGCGCGCCAGCGTATGCAAGTACAGCGTTAGAGCCAAGCGTTCGCATATACGTCGTCTTGCCGGACATGTTTGACCCCGTGATGACGAGCGTCCCCGCCGTCAGCGTTGCATCGTTCGGCGTCGCCGTCTCCTCGGAGATGACAAGCGGCATCGCCCCCTCTGCCATCAGCTGCGGCGCCTCCCCCGCAAGGAACGTCGGGAAGGCATGCACCTCGCGCGTGTGGCCGATGCGTGCAAGCGAGAGCAGCACCTCCACCTCCGCCCAGACCTTCAGCCAGCCGGCAGCGGCCGGTCCCGCCTGCAGCCGCCAATGGGAGAAATACGCCATGCAGTGCAGATCCCAGAGCAAAATGCCGTTCGCAAGAAAGAAAAAGAGGATGTTCCGCCGCATCGCAACGCACTCCGCGAGCGTCGTGAGGCGGCTCTGCGCCTGCGTTGCACGGACCGGCGCAAAGAGCGGCGCGAAAATCGCCGCGAACGCCTCCCCGCGCAGCGGCGCACGCTCGAGCGTGCGGAAAATCCGCCCGTAGAGCCTGAGTTCCCGTGCCATGTGCCCGAGCGGAGCCAGTTCACGCTGCGTGCGCGGATAGAACGCAATCGCGACCGTCAGATTGAACATGAAGAGCACAATCGGAATCGTCCATGCACCATGGAAAAACGCCGCCCAAAGAAAGGAAAGGACAAAGGCGCTTGCAAATACAATGCCAATACAAGAGATGAGCTTTAGCGAGCCTTTGAGCGGATGTGCGAGTTCCTTTGCCAGATCCCGCGTATCGTGCCCATCCGGCAGCCGTGCGCCGCGCGCCTCGAGCTCAATGCAGAGCAGCGGGTGTGCGAGGAGCTCCGCCACCGCCGCCTGCCGCCTGCGCGTCCGATCAAGATCGTGCGGCGTCGCCGTGAGCGCGACGGCAAGCCGCTCGCGCCCCGCCTGCGTACGCGCCGCACAGAGATACTGATAGAGCGAGGCCGTGCCGAAGATATGCAGATCGCGGTCGGGCGGGCGCTTTTCCTTGGCATAGACAGCACCATCCTCGGGCAGATGCTTCCACGCCCCCGAAAAGCGTTCGAGATAGCCCGCTGTCACCGCGAGATACGCCTTTGTCAGCAGCCGCAGGCGCTCCAATTTCCGATGGCGTGCGACAAGAACGACAAAGAGCAGCAGGAGAAAACCGCCGAGCATAAGTTCTGCGGCGGATGAGACATCATAGCCGTGGATGAACGCCGCGAGCATTGCGGGAAAGACGACCGTGCGCGCAAGAATATAGCGCGTGCGCTGCGTATTCTGTGCGCGTTCAAGTGCGAGCGTATTCTCCCGCACATTTTCATAGAATTGCTTTTTCAAAACGAGACACCTTCTCATTTTTAGGAATCGCTGATAAAGGAATCGCTGATAAAATGAAGTCCGTCAGATTGGCGTAGATTTTTTCGTC
>CAUVFG010000144.1:0-4012 GCA_963551125.1 uncultured Selenomonas sp.
GCGCAGATGAAGATGTTCCTCACGCGCCTCGGCTTCGGCTCGCGCATGGTGGTGACAGGCGACCTCGAGCAGGTCGACCTGCCGCGCGGCACGGTGTCGGGGCTGAAGCAGGCGTGCCAAATCCTAAAGGGGGTGCGGGGCGTCGGCATCGTGCGGCTCGAGCCCGTGGACATCATCCGCCACGAGGTTGTGACGCGCATTGTCGAGGCGTACGGTGCGTGGGAGAAAAAGCGGGGACAAAAGCATGGAGATTGAGATTGGCTGCGCGCCGGAGGATCTGCCCGTCTCCGAGGAGGAGCGGGAAGCCGTGCGCCGCGCGATTTTGGCGGTCGGACGACTCTACGGTGTGGAGGTCGTCGAGGTGAGCGTGACGCTCACGGATGACGCGCACATTCACGTCATCAACAGGGAGTATCGCGGCGTTGACCGTCCGACGGATGTCATCTCATTTGCTCTCATGGAGAGTGAGGAGCCCGAGATCATCGGCGGCGAGGAGCATGAACTGCTCGGCGATCTCATCATCTCGCTCGAGCGCATGCGGGCGCAGGCGGCGGAGTACGGGCATACAGAGCTGCGCGAGCTCTCCTTTCTCACGGTGCACGGCATGCTGCACCTCCTCGGCTACGACCACATGGAGGAGGAGGAGCGGCTCGAGATGGAGGAGGAGCAGCGTGCGGTCATGGAGGAACTGGGAATCACACGATGAATGCACATAAATCGGGCTTCGCCGCCGTGATTGGGCGGCCGAATGTCGGCAAATCCACGCTGATCAATGCGCTCATCGGGCAGAAGATCGCCATTATGAGCGACAAGCCGCAGACGACGCGCAGCCGCATCCTCTGTATCCTGACCGAGGAGGACGCGCAGATCATCTTCCTCGACACGCCGGGCGTGCACAAGCCGAAGCACAAGCTCGGTGACTACATGGCAAAGGCGACGGAGGGGGCGCTGCACGGCGTCGATGTCGTCGTCTTCGTCGTGGATGTGACGGAGAAGATGGGGGCGGGCGAGCAGCACATCCTAAAGCAGCTTGCAAATGTACGCGTGCCCGTCCTGCTCGCCGTGAACAAGGTGGACTGCATCCCGCGCGAGGAGAGTCTGCCCGTGATTGCAAACTATGCAAAGGCGTACGACTTTGCGGGCATTGTGCCGATCTCCGCGCGCGAGGGGGAGAATCTCGAGGGACTCCTCGCGGAGATCAAGAAGTATCTGCCCGGGGGACCGCAGTACTATCCCACCGATATGGTGACGGATCAGCCCGAGCGACTGATTGTCGCCGAGCTTGTGCGCGAGAAGGTGCTCGAGCTGACGCGTGACGAGATTCCGCACGCGGTTGCCGTCGACATCGAGGAGATGACGACGCGCGCGAAGGGCGATGTCTACATCCGCGCTGTGATCTACGTCGAGCGCGAGACGCAGAAGGGCATTGTGATTGGTGCGCGCGGCGCGCTCCTTAGGACGATCGGACTGCGTGCACGCGCCGATGTGGAAACGCTGCTCGGGTCGAAGGTCTATCTCGATCTCTGGGTCAAGACGCGCAAGGACTGGCGCAATCGCGCAAGCGCCCTGCGCGAATTCGGATTTTACGAGGATGCTTGATTGAAGGAGGTGACGGGCGATGACGCTGCGGCTGAACAAGATCTATCGGCGTACGATGAAGCAGGTCTCGCGGAGTTTTGTGAACGGACTGCTCGTGCTCGTGCCCGTCATCATCACGCTGCTCGTCATCGAGTGGACACTGCGCTTCACGGAGGGCGTGCTCGGGCAGTATCTGCCCTTTTATTTTCCGGGAATGGGCATCATCACGCTCGTTCTCGTCATCTACGCTGTCGGCTGGGCGTCGACGAACTGGGCGCTCGCAAAGCTGATCTCGTTCGGTGAGAGTATGATGGGCACGATCCCGTTTGTAAAGTTCATCTACACGAGCGTGAAGCGGCTCTCCGAAGCCGTGCTCGACTCGAGCAGCAACTTCAAGCGCGTTGTCCACGTGCCCTATCAGGGCGCGCGTGCACTCGGCTTCGTCATGGCGGATCTGCCGCCGCGCTTCCAGGCGGCGATGGGCGGCGGTTACATCTGTGTCTTCATCCCGTGGAGCCTCAATATGACCTCGGGGACGACCCTGCTCGTCAAGGAGGAGGACGCGGTGACGATCGACATCCCAAAGGAGGAGGCCTTGCAGTATATGCTGACGGCGGGCGCCGTCATGCCGCTTGCTGAGGGGAAAAAGAAGGGCGCATCGAAAAAACCGGAGAACCGCCCTGCCGACGGTGCACAGGAGGCGGAAGGCTAGATGGCACTCTATGGGGCAGAGGGCATCGTTCTCGGCGCACGGAATTGGGGCGAGGCGGATAAGGTCATGACGATCTTCACGCGCGAGCGCGGGCTCCTGCGCGCCGCAGCGTTCGGCTGCCGACGCCCGCGGAGTCCGCTTGCGGGCGCAATGCAGATGTTCGTGCACGCCGAGCTGCAATTCGCCGAGGGGGGACGCCTCGAGACCGTCAAGACGGCGAGCGTGCGTGCCCATCACGCAAAGCTCTCGCTCGACCTTGCGGCGCTCGCCTATGCGACCTTTGTCGCGGAGGTCATCCGCGAATTTATGCCTGAGGGCATTGCGGATGAGGCGTTCTTTGATCGTCTCTCTGCGATCCTCACGGCATTCGAGATGCGCAATCCACGCGTTGTGGCGCTTGCCGCCGTCCTGCAGACGCTCGCGGCGGCAGGATTGCAGCAGAGCTATGAACGCTGCCTGCACTGCGGCACTCCGATCGAGGGGGATGCCTTCTTCCACGCGCAGGAGAACGGCGTTCTCTGCGCGGACTGCCGCACGGAGGACAGTGCAGATTTTTCGGGGGAGCTGCGTACGCTCCTCACCGGGCTCGAGCAGCTCGACTGGGAGAACCCGCCCGCCTTGCAGCTGCGCGGCAGTATGCTGATGGGGGCGGAGTCGCTCGTGCTCGCGCATGTGCAGGAACTCGTTGGTCATCCGCTGCGCTCGTTGTCATTTTTATCCCAGCTCGGGTAATTTTTTGTGAAAAATTTAAGCTATGATGAAAAAATAGTCCTAAAAAAAAAGGAAAAGTGATGATGACGGCGAAAGTATATCAGGTAATCATATGCACGTAATTTTTGCTGCGCGCAGAAAACGGGAAGGGAATGGAGGGAAAGCCTGTCATGATTATGCTGACGAAGTTCAACTCCAAGACGAACAAAAAAGGAGAGTTCGTCCTCAATGCGGAGATCATTGAGAGCATCGAGGAGACGCCGGATACGGTCGTTACGCTGACCAACGGCAAGAAGCTGATCGTCGAGGAGCCGATGGAGGAGATTGTGCGCCGCACCATCAAGTATCGGCGTGCACTTTATCAAAATTAGTTGGCGAAATTCCATTCCTTTGGTATAATGAGAGGAACGGTCTTCCTCTTCGTGGCAAGGGAGTGCCTGTGTGTGGAGCCGCTGCGGCTTCGTGGTCATTTTTAGGGAGGGAATAAACTCATGGCGGAGGAAAAGGAAGAACAGGCGGCTGAACAGCCAAAGCAGAAATCGCCCATGCTCATGATGATTGTCGTGGTCGTTGTGGCGGTTCTTGTCGCAGTGGTAGCGGCCGGAGGCATCTCGTACTACATCTTCTCGCAGGCGGAGACGCCTTCGCGTGCGGACGATGGCGGCGGCGGTTCGCATCGTGACCCCGGTGTGTTCTATAAGCTTGGCGATCCGAAGGAAGGCATCCTTGTCAATGTCGGCGGCGGGCGTTCCGGCAAGTTCCTCAAGGCGGGCATCGTCTTGGAACTCAACCCCGGAAAATCCGAGAATGTGACCGACGGCAAGGTCGCCTCCGTGGCAGAGACGAAGATTCTCGACACGACGATGCAGTTTTTGCGCGCTGCACCACTCGAGGAGTTTGACGCATCCAAGCAGGATGCACTGAAGAAGCAGCTGAAGGACGCGCTGAATGAGCGGCTGGGTCAGGGCTCTGTTTATGATGTTTACATCACGAGCTTCCTGCTGCAGTAAG
>CAUVFG010000145.1:0-4000 GCA_963551125.1 uncultured Selenomonas sp.
TGTTCAATGCGCTGCACGGGAAATACGGCGAGGACGGCATCCTGCAGGGGACGCTTGACATGCTGGGCATTCCCTATACGGGCTCGGGTGTTCGTGCTGCTTCGCTCACAATGGATAAGCTGACGGCGAAGCGCATCTTCCGCGCGGAGGGGATTGCAACCCCGCGTTTCCTCTGCATTCATGCGGGAGAGAGAGATGTGCATACCGCCGAGCGCGTGCGTGCAGAATTCGATCTGCCGTTCGTTGTCAAGGCGCCTGAACAGGGCTCGAGTATCGGCGTTTACATCGTAACGGAGGAGCATGATCTGCAAAAGGCGCTTGACGCTGCCTTTTCCTATGGAGATACGGTACTCGTGGAGGAGTTCATCGACGGGCGTGAGCTGACCGTTGCCGTGCGCGGGACGCATTCTCACGCGGAGGCGTTTCCGATCATCGAGATCACAACGACCTCGGGACGCTACGACTATGAGAGCAAATACACGCCGGGCGCATCGACGCATATTGTGCCCGCAGAGATTCCTGCAGAGCAGACGGCGGCGGTTCAGCAGATTGCAGTGCGCGCATTTCAGGCGTGCGGCTGCGCGGGCGTTGCGCGCGTCGATATCATGCTGAGCGATGCGGGGGAGCCGTATGCGATTGAGGTCAATTCCGTGCCGGGGATGACGGCGACCTCGCTCGTGCCTGACGCCGCGCGTGCCGTCGGTATCGAGTTCCCTGAGCTGTGCGAGGAGATCCTCACGATGGCAGGATACCGTCGATGAGTTCGCGCCGCGTTCTAAAGGGGGCACTCTACCTCCTTTGCGCCGCTGCTGCGATTGCCGTCCTCATCTACTCGCCGCTCTTTACCTTTCAACAGCTTGTTGTGCGCGGCAATGTCCATCTGGATGAAGCGGAGCTGTGTGAGATTGCACGCATTCAGTACGGGCAGCGTCTTTTTGAGTTAAAGACGGACACCATGACGGCGAATTTGCTGCACGATCTGCGCATCGAGTCCGCTGTTGTGCGCCGCCAGCTGCCCAATAAGATCGAAATGGAGATTGTCGAGCGGATCCCCGTGGCAACGGTCGCCTGTGACTACGGCTATCTGGATTTCGACCGGCAGGGCAAGGTGATTGCGAGCTATCGCACGCTCAAGGGCGCGGACATCCCCATCATCACAGGGGTGAAGCTGCGCGACCTCTACATTGGAGACGACAACGCCAATGCGCAGGTCGCGCAGGTCATCACATTCCTCGCGAAGATTGACCCTGCGGACATTGGGGAGATCTCCGAGGTCAACATTACCGTGCCGACCGCCGTCGTCGCCTACACGAAGACGGCTCTGCCCATCCGGCTCGGTGATCTCGCGCGTATTCCGGAGAAGGCGGGGCTGACACAGGATTTTTTACAGGATCAGAAGACAACGCGGCATACGGTCGAGTACGTTGACTTTAGCTATGACGCGCCATTCATCAAACTCGCAGATAAGACCACAGAGGGGAAATAAATGAAACAATTCCGGCAGGGCGGGTGGCTGATTGCGCTCGTCTGCATATTGATCGGATTTATGATTGCCGTGCAGTTCCGTACGGCACAGGACGGAAAGGGGAGCCTCTCGCAGCAGCGCATCGAGGAGATCTCCGACCGTCTGCTCCAGACAGAACACGAGCGCGACGAGCTCGGTGAGGAGCTGCGTAAGATGCAGGCGGCAGTTGCCGATGTGGGGAATCGACAGGATCAGGACTTGCTGCGTTACCGTGCCGCGCTCGTTCCTCTTGAGGGGGAGGGCGTGATCGTGCGCATGGACGACAGCACAAAGCCCGTAAAGGCAGGCGAGAATCCGAACCTGTACGTCATCCATGACGATGATCTCCTGCGCGTCATCAACGAACTGCGCGCTGCGGGCGCGGAGGCGATCTCCGTCAACGGACAGCGCCTCACGGGCATCTCTGAGATCCGCTGCGCGGGACCGACGCTCTCGGTGAACAATGTACGCTCGTCCGCTCCGTTTGAGATTCGCGCGATTGGCGACAAGAAGTCCCTCGAGAACTCACTGCGCATGCGCGGCGGTGTGGTAGAGACGCTGAGCGTCTGGGGAATCCAGCTCGACATCACGGTGAGCAACGATGTTTACATTCCGCCCTATCGCGGGAGCATTCGCCAGAGCTACGCGCACGAGACCACAGAGCGCGAGGAGGGAAGCAAATGATCTACATCGTTATTGTCAGTCTCCTGATCGGGCTTCTCATCGGCTACATGAGTCCTATCGTTATACCGCTTGCCTACTCAAAACTCTTTTCCGTTGCACTTGTCGCCGCATTGGATGCGGCATTTGGCGGACTTCGCGCGGCGGTTGCAGAGCGTTTTGACAAGCACGTCTTTGTCACGGGTTTTTTCTCAAACACCCTGCTTGCGGCGGCTCTCGTCTTCATCGGCGACCGCCTCGGCATCGACCTCTACTACGTCGCACTGCTCGCCTTCGGCTTCCGTATTTTCAAGAACCTCGCGATCCTGCGTCGCTACCTGCTCAAAGACTATCGGGACAGCGTGGAGTAGGATCAGCTAAAAATTTTTCTCTACTATGGAAATATATTGATTTTCATGGTAAAATATGCAAGAACAATTACTATTTATTGATAGAAGCAATATATACATCATATGGAGGCTGAAGTTGTGTTCGAACTGGATGATAACTTTGAAGAGCTCGCAAAGATCATCGTTGTCGGTGTAGGCGGCGGCGGTGGCAACGCGGTTAATAATATGATCGATTCCGGATTGCAGGGCGTTGAATTCGTTGCAATCAATACGGATGCACAGGCACTCTTGCAGTCCAAGGCGGCTGTGCGCATTCAGATTGGCGATAAGGGGCTCGGTGCAGGTGCACGCCCCGAGATTGGCGAGGCGGCGGCGATGGAGAGCCGCGAGAAGATTGTCGCGGCTCTGCGCGGCGCGGATATGGTATTCATTACCGCAGGCATGGGCGGTGGTACGGGTACGGGCGCTGCGCCCGTTGTTGCGGAGTGTGCGCGCGAGCTGGGCGCGCTCACAGTTGCTGTCGTTACGCGGCCTTTCTCCTATGAGGGCATGACGCGCGCGCGCAATGCGGACACGGGCATCACGAATTTGCAGCAGCACGTCGATACGATCATCACGATCCCGAATGATCGGCTTATGAAGATCATTGACAAGAGCACACCTGTCACCGAGGCGTTCAGCAAGGTGGACAATGTCCTCTGGCAGGGCGTCAAGGGCATCACCGACCTCATCACGAATCAGGGCGTTGTCAATCTTGACTTTGCGGACGTTCAGACTACGATGGCGAATGGCGGAGCTGCCATCATGGGCATCGGCGAGGCGCACGGCGAGGGCGCATCGGTTGCGGCGGCAAAGGCTGCGATCGAGTCGCCGTTGCTCGAGACAAGCATTGAGGGCGCGACCTCCGTCATCATGAACTTCACGGGCTCGAAGACCCTTAGCATGTTCGAGGTCAACGAGGCATCCGAGTGGCTGAACAGCGTCATCATGAATGCGTCGAACGGTCGACAGGCGAACATCATCTGGGGCATCGGCGTGGACGAGAATCTCGATGACAGTGTGCGCGTCACCGTTGTCGCGACCGGCTTCGGCGGGGCGGCGGAGGCCGGCGCGATGGGGACGAACTATACCGATACGGATCTGACGGCGGACTGGATCTCCATGCCGGGCATGAGTGGCGCGTCTGCGCCAAAGACGGCGCCCGCACAGCCGACTGCACCCCAGCCGCAGGCACGTCCCGCCGCATCGATTATTCCGCCGAATATGGGCGGGGCGGCGAACAACCGCCGCATGAACGTCATCGAGCCGAATGCAGGCTCCGGCGGCATGGACATCATCGACATTCCTGCATGGATGCGCAAACGCTAAACAGAAACCGCATATGAAAAAAGCGCAGAAGCGAAGGCTTCTGTGCTTTTTGTATAAAGAAAACCGAGGCATCATCAGAATGTGTGGGTAAAATCCCATCACCTCAGGCAGCCTCATA
>CAUVFG010000146.1:0-3980 GCA_963551125.1 uncultured Selenomonas sp.
TAGTCCATTTGTCTGCTCCTTTGCTTATCATACAGACTGAGCATTTGAAAACCTATGCATATTATAAGCACAATATAAAGCCCTGTCCAGTAGGTGAACGGACTCCAAACTGCGGATATGCCTGTCTCCTGTATACAGGATTATTTTCATTGGGCGGTTGCGTGTCCGGTGGAATCGTTCTATAATAAGACACGCCCGATAGGGCAGGATATATCCAAAGGGCTCAACGATAAAACGGATTTATCGTTGGCGAATATAAGAGGTGATACGAGTGAGTGATACGTACAGTGTCGCCGTCAGCTATGGCGACGTTCTCGGCTGGATTGACTACGATGCGGCTTCGCGTTCTGCGACGGTGAATCTCGCGGATGAGAAGGCACGTGCAGCGGTGGAGGACTTCCTCGCTGCAGATCATGAGGTCGAGGTGCCGCATGAGACGCTGATGGACTTCACGAAGGAGACCGTCACTCCGCTCGCGGATCGAAAGAGCTTCGAACTGGCTCTTACGCGCCTGTGGAATGAAACGAACGTCCAGGTGGACTGGTCGCGTCCGGTCGACTATGTGAAGGCACACCCGCATTATTGAGGGAGTGCGAAAGCACTTTCTCCTACGTTTGATGCCGTCCTTGGGGGGATGGTGGGAGGAGTTTTTATGATTCGTATTGGTATTCTTGGCTATGGTAATCTCGGCCGCGGTGTGGAGTACGCGGTCAAGGCAAATAAGGATATGGAGCTCGTCGTCGTCTTTACACGTCGCGACCCTGCATCGGTGAAGCCGCGCACGAACGTGCCGGTTGTCCACGCGGACAAGGCGGCAGAGTGGAAGGACAAGGTTGACGTTCTGATTCTCTGCGGCGGCTCTGCGACCGATCTGCCCGAGCAGACCCCCGCGTTTGCAAAGCTGTTCAACGTCGTGGACAGCTTCGACACGCACGCAAAGATTCCCGCGCACTTCGCGGCGGTGGATGCGGCGGCAAAGGCGGCAGGGCACGTCGGTGTGATCTCGGTCGGCTGGGATCCGGGGCTGTTCTCGCTTGCGCGTGTCTATGGCAATGCGGTGCTCACGAATGGAACGGACTATACGTTCTGGGGACGCGGCGTCAGTCAGGGGCACTCGGATGCGATTCGCCGCGTGCCGGGTGTCAAGGATGCCAAGCAGTATACCGTTCCCGTGCCCGCCGCGCTCGATGCCGTGCGCAGCGGGGCGAATCCGACGCTCTCGACGCGTGAGAAGCATACGCGCGAGTGCTACGTCGTGCTCGAGGAGGGCGCGGATGCGGCTGCGGTGGAGAAGGCGATCGTGACGATGCCGAACTATTTCGCGGACTATGATACGACGGTGCACTTCATCAGCGAGGAGGAGCTGCAGCGTGACCATGCGGGGCTGCCCCATGCGGGCTTTGTCGTTCGCTCGGGCGCGACGGGTAAGGATGGCGAGCACAAGCACGTCATTGAGTTCAACCTGAAGCTCGACTCGAACCCCGAGTTCACGGCGTGCGTCCTCGCCGCCTATGCGCGTGCGGCGCATCGTCTCGCCTCCGAGGGCGCGAAGGGCTGCAAAACCGTTCTCGACATCGCCCCCGCCGATCTCTCGGCGCGGAGCGGTGAGGAACTTCGTGCGGCTTTGTTGTAAAATCCAGTGCCTCGTGCATTTTTGCACGGGGCACTTTTGTATTGGTGCTGTGGCATTCGCAGAAAGGAGGAGCAGCATGGGACTGCTTCGCAAATTTTTTAGTAATTGCGGGAAACCGCAGGGACGAATGGGCCGGGTCGTCGTTGCGATGATGAATCGTGGTCATGCGGGCACTGCGGCGTGGGGATTTTCGCATCTCGACCTGCAAGGGAATGAGCAGGTGCTTGACTGCGGCTGCGGCGGTGGTGCGAACGTCGCCGTGTTCCTGCGGATGGTGGACGAGGGACATGTGACGGGGCTGGACTATTCGCCCGTCTCCGTGGAGAAGGCGCGTGCGGTGAACCGCGCGGCGATTGATGCGGGACGGTGTGAGATCGTGCAGGGGAATGTGCAGGAGCTTCCGTTTGGCGATGGGCAGTTCGATGTTGTGACGGCATTCGAGACGGTGTATTTCTGGCCGGAGATTGCGTGCTGCTTCGCCGAGGTTCATCGCGTGCTGAAATCCGGCGGCGTGTTCATGATTACGAACGAGACGACGGGAAAGACAGGCGCACATGAGAAGTGGCAAAAGCTCGTCGATGGGATGTCCGTCTACACGGGCGAGGAGCTTGAAAGCCTGCTGACGGGCGCGGGATTTGCACGCGTGGAGATTGACGAGGATTTGAAAGCGGATCGCCTCAACGTGCGCGCGTATAAGGACTGAGTATTTTTTTCGAACGAAAAGCGTCCCGTGGCAGTGGGACGCTTTTGCTATTTCGCCGGATTGATTTTTCTGCTATTATATACTTGTGCTAGTGGGCTTCTTCCATTGGTGTGATGGAGAGTGTATAGCCGAGCGGCGTGAGGATTTTGAACAGGGTATCGAGTTGGGGGCTGCTCTTCATGCTTTCGAGGCGCGCGATCTGTGGCTGCTTGATACCGCTGAGCTGTGCCAGTCCGCGCTGAGAGAGTCCTTTTTCCTCGCGTGCCTTGATGAGTTTACCGATCAGGGAGGCTTCAAATTCAATGCGGTTTTTTTCGGCGGGGCTTACCTTTGTTTCGTCGCTCATATAGTCGGCAAAGGTTCGGTACTGCTCGCCGTTGATCTCTACACTCATGATTCCCGACTCCTCTCTAGAAAGTCCCTCCCCCTCTGATGATAATGAATTTGTTATCAAAAGTCAATCCATATTGACTGAAATTTATGAGAAAGGAGTGCTGCTATGGCAATCACCCCACCGACACCGCCGACACCCCCGACACCGCCGAAGATCACGCTCGGCGATGCGGCGCGCGACGCGCAGGCGAATACGACGCATACGACGGGTGATGCGCAGGCGGAGCAGCAGGCGCGCGACTCCGTGGCACAGGGGAACGGTGCGCTCTCGAAGACAACGACAGGCGCGCCAAAGACGGGTGACACGGCGGAGCGTCCGAATGCTGCCGCACGTACGGATGCGGCAAAGGGGGACTCCGTCAGTACGTCTGCATCGAAGGTGGATCGCGGGACAAAGGTCGAGGGGCAGACGGGTGCGGATGTGGCAAAGGGTCTCGACATGGCGCAGGAAAATGCAGCGCTCAAGCAGCAGCTTGCAAATACGGAACAAAAGCCGCCGCAGGCACCGCAGTCCTACACAGCGACGAGCGGTCTGTACTGGGCGGGGATGATTGTCGCTGCACTTGTGCTCGGGATTGTTTTCTTTCGGCGTTTCTTTCAGAAGAAGCTGCAGACGGATGCGGAGACGGAGCCCTCGCTCGGCGAGCGTATCCTTGCGCGTGAACGCGCCGAGGAGGAGGGAGCGGTGCCCACGGGCGCACAGGAGCGCGGCGCGCACGATGATCTGCTGGCAGTTGCGGAGCGCACGAAACGTGCACGTGATACGCGCAGCGAGATCCTGCCTGAGTTCACAGGGCTGACGGCGGGTGAGGCACTCGCGCGTCTGATGGAGGAGGAACCGCGTGCAGCGGATGCACGGCGCACGCCGGCGCCGACCGTCAGGACATCGGCGCCGCAGCCACCGGTGAAGAAGCCCCCTGCAGAGCCGCTTGCCCCTGCGCAGCCGCCCGTCAAGCGCATCGCGCCGCAGGAAAGCGAGGAGGAGAAGCCGCGCTTTGAGGTTCGCGTATAGACGTATACACGCACGCAGCCGCTAAAACATATTGACAAACGCTCATGTGTGGGCGATAATGAAGGAGTTTTCACGAAATCATCTGCGGCGCGGCGGAGAGGAGTTTGCTATCATGAAACATGTGCTGTCCGTCTTTGTTGAGAATCAGACGGGGGTTCTGGTGCGCGTCGTGAGTATGTTTTCGCGGCGCGAGTTCAACATCGACAGCCTGTCTGTCGGCGTGACGGAGTCGCCGGATT
>CAUVFG010000147.1:0-3966 GCA_963551125.1 uncultured Selenomonas sp.
TCATAATCCGACGGGTTATATTTATAGGTCATCTTCTCCATCATCCTCGCCTCCTATGCCAATTATAGCGCGAACGGGGAAGCGAGGCAACTGTGCCCTATTCAAACGGCACGAAGCCGAGGGGCTTGCGGCGTTCGTAGCCGCTTGCCTTGACGGCTTCCTTGTCGAACGGATCGGCAACCACGACCTTTGACCGCTCGACCTGCCGCTGGTGTTCCAGTGCCCGATCTGTCTCTTCGCGCTGCTTGGTCGCTTTGAGTTCGGTGAGTGCCGCGAGGAGTGCGGTACGTTTTGCGTCTTCTGCCGCACTGAGGGCTTCGATCTGCGCCCCGATCTGCCGAATCTCCTTCTCGCCCTGCGCGTGCGCGAGCGCATCAAGGAGCTTCTGCATCATAGCATCGCTCTCCGCATGGTCGCTGATCGCAAGCTGCGCCCCCTTTGCATACGCCGTATAGGAGTCCGCGAGCAAACGCCGCTGCGCCACGATGTCGCGCAGGGCGTCATGCTGCTCCTCTCCTTCCTCGAAATGATGGAATAGCGGGCTTTGCTCCACGCGCTTCCACTCCTCGACCTGAGCGACTTCGTAGGCGCGCTCCTGCATCTCTTTGGTGTGATCCGTTCCCTCTGCCAGAAGGTCGGAGGAAACGGACTGATGATTGATGGTGCTGATGCCGAGCTTTTGGAGGATTGTTGTGAGGATGTTCAGGAATTTCTCCCCGTAGAGGACGGATTTAATATCGCGCGTCATATCATAGACCGTCCCGCCCTGCGCAGCAAGATCACGCAGAGCGAAGGGGGACGGTGCGCTGTCAGGGATAGAGACGGTCAGCGGGTTGTAGTAGTTCGGTGGATCGTACGGCTCTGTCACGCCCGGAATATCTCACCATGCCGACGTAACCTTTACCCCGCCCGTGAGCATGGCAACAACACCGACAGCCATGAGGGAGAGTTTTGCGCCCCTGCCGAGACTTGACTGCATTTTCTTCATGGTTTTCATTGGAATGCTCCTTTCATGAATATATTCCTGTTTTATTCAGATGTTCAAATTGAACATCTGAATTTTTCTAGTAAATATTCACCCTCATTGTTCGTTTGTCAGACGGAAGCCCGGCTGTCCGAACTGCGTCATGATGAATTTCGACACGCGGTCGGCAAAGAACATAAACATGAGAGTTACGAGTGTAAGCTGCATGAGGAGGACGATGTTTGCCACCGCCTTGACGCGCATGACCTCGCTGCTGCCGCCGCCGTCGCCGCGTTTGCCGAGCACCTCGTTCCAGTAGCGTGTCCCTTCTGCATCCCACATTCCTCCTGTCCCGCGTGTCCATGCACGCGCAGCGGCTTCGTAGCTGCCGTAGTCCAGATAGTAGCCCGTGAGGACGAACTCCGCGACGAGATCCTGATTCTTCGGCGACCACGGGTATCGCGTATGGGTCGGCTCCGGCTTGGTATCATACGCACCACTCTCCTTCCAACGCGTATAGTTCGCATCCGTATCAAGAAAGACACTCGGCGAGGCATTCATGAACCTGTCGCACCAGCCATCCCAGTAGTCCTTATTGATCTGATACGCGCCGTAGTAGCCGAGTCCGTTGTCGCAGTGATAGTTGCCGTAGTAGGATTCCACCTGCCGAATACGGCTCATGAGATCCTGCATACTCTTGATCGGCTCGCCCGCTGCGCCCGTTGCACCACCCGCAGACGGGCGCGCCTCGGCGACGGTGTTCTGCGTCACGAGTCCCTCGACCGCAATTTTTTCAAGTGTCGTTTGCAGCATGAGCGAGAAGAGACAAAAGAACATGATATTGAGCGAGACGGCAAAGACACCGTTCAGCCCGTTGGAGGCGTATTTTCGGACGTGCTTTTCCCCCGCAAAGGTAAAGGACGTGAATGAGAAGAGAATGACGAGGTAGAACTCAATATACGCAATGGCGATCTGCAAGCCGATGATGCAGAAGAGGATAAAGAGCACAGCCCCGAAAATAAAGCAGATGAGTGCCGTCTGCCCGTGGAAGACGAGATCCATGATCCCCTCGATCTTCATCGCCTCGTTGATGACGGGTGCGATGATGGACACGCCCTTCTGGATGATCTGTGTCGGGTCGGATAGTGCCTCCTGCGATGCCTGTACACCCTCTGCGCCATGCCCGCCCGCAAGCCCGCCGAGGACGGGCAGTCCCGAGAGGGAGAGATTGCCCACCACATCGCTCCACCCGAAGAGAAGGAAGAGACAGAGCGCGTAGAAAAGGCTGCGCTGAATGATCCACTTCATAAGCGGTTCCCGGTCGCCCTCCGAAGCGGTCACTTTTGTCATTGCGCCGAGCGCAAGGTCAATCGTGATAAGGACGAAGAAGATGGAGGCAATGTATTCGCGCACGAGGGAAATGCCCTTGCGTGCGAGATCGACGGTCTTCTCGATGACATCATAGATGGGCTTTGCAAAGTCATTGGCGACAACGAAGTCCACCAGACTGCCGTGGGAATCCGTATGTGCATGTCCGTCGGTGTTGCCGCCGCCCTGCGCTTTTTCGAGTTCGAGCAGTCCCGGCACATACAGCCCCGGATCGACCACCGAATCGCCATCGGGACGCACCTCAAAATGACAGTGAGGTCCCGTTGAGTTACCCGTCGAACCTGCCTTTGCGATGAGTTGTCCCTGCTGTACCGCCTGTCCTTCGCTGACGACGACACTGCTGTTGTGTCCGTAGAGCGTTGTGAGATCGCCGCCGTGGTTAATCATGACGGTATTGCCGTAGCCGTCGAACCATCCTGCCATCGTCACCGTTCCCGCCGCTGCTGCGACAATATCATCGCCCATGTCCGCATCAAGATCGACACCCGCATGATAGCTTTCCTTGCCTGAAATCGGGTGGATGCGGTGTCCCTGCGGAGATGTGACCACCATATAGGACTGACCGTCCTTCATCACGGGGCAGATCATCGCGCCGCGCATCATGCCCTTCTTGCCCTCGCGGTCGAGTGCGCCCGTGTCCTCACTATAGGCAAATGCTGCCACCGCAGAGAGGACGAGCTGAACCAGTACGAGGAGAAGGACGAATATGCTGCGCTTCATGCACGGTGCTCCTTTCCGAAATTGACAAGAAAACGGCAATGCGATAGAATGAACGTGAATGGCTTAGGACAACAGAAGGAGGATATGATGGGGAGACTCAAGTACATATTAGGGCTTCAAGATGAATTGCCTGGCGAAAGAGAGCATTTTGAAAAACTTGCTCGCGAAGAAGAAAATCGTATCAATCAGATTTTCAACCGAGACTGCACAGAGCCGCCGACTCTCTCCCGCTATGACCATATGACTCGCGCCGAAAAGGAAGATATGATGCTCGATACCATCTATACGATGGCGCGGGATATTGAACGCCTTATCTGGAAGGTAGACCAGCTGGAACGGAACAACAGACTTCTCAAAGATGAACTTGAACAAACAAAGGAACACGCTTTAGACGCAAGTCTGCGATAGCGCCTTTGACAAGAAGCGGCAGCCCGAACTGCCGCTTTTTCATTTGTTATCCTCTTTGCCATCGGAAGATTTGTTTGCCCCTGCTCCGAACATCTTTTGCAGTCTTTGCTGCTTTTTGACTTCTTTCGTTATCTCACGTTCATACCGTGCCCCCGTATTCGTGAGATTTTCACTAAACGACTTCATCGCCCCACGATACGCCTGTACGGGCGACCGGCTTATTGCATAGTTTCGTCCGAGCTGGGTAAGCGTGCCAAGTTTACCGCCGTCTCCCTTCGCCATTGCAGCTGTACGCGCTGCCGCAACCTGCCCTGCGAGGGATGCGCCGCCCGTAACGGCTGCTCTGCCCGCAGAGGCGACTGTGCCCCCCGCGCCCCTTGCCATATCGACCATGCTGCTGCCGCCGAGCTGCGGAGAGCCGTTGAGGAGTCCTGTGACGAGCGCAGGAATTTTCTTCGTGAGGAAGTAGATGATGGCACAGGCAA
>CAUVFG010000148.1:0-3878 GCA_963551125.1 uncultured Selenomonas sp.
AGAGGCAGATCAATGGACGAGTAGCTGACAACGTAGCTATAGCTGAAATCATCGGCGAGAATGACGGCAAAGAGCGTCACCGCTGCGCCGACCGACATAAGTCCTGTGACATACGCACAGATTTTGCTTTGACTATATTTCCCCTGCATGTCAAAAAGCATGGCAGCGAGGGCAAAGAGCAGTACACCCCCTACGAGGACCGTTCCAATCATACCTGAACCTTTCCTTGTTCTGCTTCGTATTTCGACGGACATTTGATGAGCAGCTTGTCCGCAACGAAGGCATCCCCTGTATATTTCCCAATCGCGACAATGTGATACGCCTCATCGAACGTATCGGGCTTAATCCCCTTGTAGCGCACGAGCATCTTCTCCCCCGTCTCCTCATCCGCAATGGAGAAGACAAACATCTCGTTCTCCATGTGCGGCTCGACGGTATCATCGGGAAGTCCTTTGACCTGCACATTCCGCTGAGACGTGCGCGCCTCTGCAATGCCGACGTAGGGTGTCACCGAGTCCGCGAAGAAGTACCCTGCATATCCGATAAATCCAAGAATCAGTACAACAAAGAAATATTTACGCATGACGATCCCCCCGTTTCATCAGCCAAACATACATGAGTGTCACATCGAGCAGCGACAGCATGAGCGTTCCGAGCATGACCGCATCCATATCGAGCCGCCCCGCGCCGTTGAGCACAGGCGACGGATGCAGAGAGAAGAACATCCGCGGCAGGATAAAGACGAGGAACGGAACCGCGATAAAGGAAAAGAGTGCATAGACCGCCGACGAGGACGCGCGTGCACGCGCATCCCGCATCGTCATACGGAGCGTGACATATGCCCCGTAGATGAGGAGCAGAACGAAGATCGTCGTCTGACGCGGATCCCAGTTCCAGTACGCCCCCCATGTGAGCTTTGAGAAGACTGCCCCGCTCCCTGTGGCGAGGAGTGTAAAGACGAGTCCGAGAAAAGCGGATCGTGCACTTTTTGTATCATAGTGAAGATTGCGTGTTTTCAGATAGCGTGCGCCCCAATAGGCGGCACAGAAGAATGCAATGACCGAAACCCACGCACAGGGGATGTGGAAGAATGCAATACGTACATAGTCGCCTAGCCCCTGGGCAGGCGGAACCAAGAAAAAGACAGCGTACAGAACGGCCAGTGTCAAAACACCGATCACTCCCGCAAGCATTTCGCCTCCAAATCTAACTCTCAATCCAGAGAGAATCAAAAAGCATCGACGCCCCTACGGTAAGCGCCATATCGTAAATCATCATACCGCCGAGCAGGATCGGCTCCCCCTCCCCCGCCGTGAGCGCAATCGCAGGCAGGAGAATCGGCAGCATGGATGGAAGCAGCAGGATGGGAACGAGCCCCCCGCGCACACTCGCATTGGCGGCTACCGCCGCGAGCAGCGTATCTGCAGCCGCCATGCCCCATAGCCCAAGAAACAGTGTTCCAACAAACACGGCATCGAGGACAAACGGTGCATCCATCAGGACGAGGGCGAGCGGAACGACAATCACCGCGAGAACCACAAGCGTAATCAAGTGCGCAGCCATCTTGCCGAAGAGCACCGCCTGTGCCGGAACGTAGATCCGAAGAAACAGGAGCGTCCCTGCCGCCGCTTCCTCCGCAAAGAGACGCTCTCCCTGCAGCGTTGCCGCAAAGAAAATCACAATCCAGAGGAGTGCCGCCGTCAGCCGCGCATCCGTCAGACCGCCCGCGAGCGACATACTCATGAAGGCAATCACGGTCAGCGCGAACATCCCCATCGTCACATAGCCCGCGCGATGACGAATGCCGTCGAGGAGCTCCTTATAGGCAACTCTGCGCGCCGCCTCAAAGTTCGACACACGCATCCGCCGCCTCCCTTTCCGCGCGATCGTTCGTCGCCCACAGGATGAGTCGCCCGCGCTCCGCCGCTGACCGCACCTCCTGCTGAAGAAGCGATTGACCGCACGCATCGAGCGCAAGTCCCGGCTCATCGAGCAGCCAAATCGCGGCATCGACACCAAGAAGCACGGCTATCCGCACGCGCTGACGCATCCCCGTCGAGAGCTGCCCCACCATACGCGGCAGCACCGCCGGCGGAAGCCCGACACGCGCGAGGAGTTCCTGCAGCTGCGGCTCTCCACACGGTACACCGCGCGCACCGAGAAAAAAGGCGAGGTTTTCACGCACGGTAAGGCGCGCATAGAGCTCCATCTCCGGCGTTGCCATCGCGAGCATCGAACGGTATGCTGCGCCCTTGACGGGTGTACCGTCCTGAAACGTGTCAACGCTCCCGAACGTCGGGATGAGAAGGCGTGCTGCCAGACGCAGAAGCGTCGATTTCCCACTGCCGTTTGCGCCGGCAATCGCTGTCACGCGACCGCTATGAAAGGAAGCTGTCACATGATGCAGGACATCACGCCCCTCAAAGCACTGACAGATATCACACATACGAATTTCAACCATAGGCTATTCCTTCCATAACTCTGATTTATTTTACCACAGGTCTGAAAGAAAAATGAAATACATCTTTTTCATTATTTTTTTCTATAGCTGTAGACTATTTCAAACTTGAATATCGTTCATGTCGACTGATAATTAGGCATGTAAGAAGCGGTCGGAACTTCATCGTGAAATTCCGACCACTTCTCCATTATTTTTTCAGCATATATAAAATTTATCACTATGCAGTGATATTTGTCACAACTATTTTCGCATGACACCAAAAACAGCCGACATTGGAATCGACTCCAAACGTGCATCAATCGCAGCAACTTCCTCAGGCGTGAGCACAATATCCGCCGCCCCTGCATTCTCCACAAGACGTGAATGCTTGCGCGTGCCCGGAATCGGCACGATATACGGCTTCTTGCAGAGCATCCACGCGAGCGCAATCTGCCCGCTCGTTGCGTCCTTCTTCTCCGCGAGATCGCGCAGGAGTGTGAGCAGGGATTGATTCTCCTCCATCGCCGCCGCGGTGAACTGCGGCATATTCACGCGCATATCCCCCGCCTCGAAGGTCGAGGACGCATTGTATGCACCCGTGAGCACGCCATTCGCAAACGGAGAGAACGCAACAAAGCCAATGTTCCGTTCCTCAAGCACAGGAAAGAGCGATTCATATGCACGCGCCATCATGGAGTAGCGGTTCTGCACTGCCGTGAGCGGACAGACGGCGTGTGCACGGCGAATGTCCTCCTCCGTCGCCTCGGAGATGCCCCAGTGGCGAATCTTTCCTTCCTGTATAAGATCCGCCATCACACCCGCAACCTCCTCGGCGGGGATCTTCGGATCGACGCGATGCTGATAGTAGAGGTCGATATAGTCCGTCCCGAGCCGTTGGAGAGATGCGTCCACCGAACGGCGGATCGTCTCAGGGCGCGCATCGGGGACAATCGGGCTTTTGCCCTGCTTCAGCAGACTCATGTCGAAGTGAATGCCGAACTTTGTCGCAAGGACGACCTTGTCCCGATACGGCGCGAGCGCTGCGCCCACAAGCTTTTCGTTATCGTGTGGATCGTCAGGCGTGCCGTACACCTCCGCCGTATCGAAATGTGTGATACCCATATCCACGGCGGCGGCAATCAGCTCCCGCATCTCCTTCTTGTCGGCAGGTGCACCGTAGCTCTGACTCATGCCCATACATCCGAGCCCGATGGACGAAACTGTGAGATTTCCAAGTTTACGGCAGTTCATAATCCTTCCTTTCCAAAGCATCTATGAAGCACACTGCATATGCGTCAAATCACAGCTCACTCAGGATGATTCGTCCGCTTCCTGCGAGTTCATACCGTCCAAGCCCCGCCGGCAAAAAGACGCTCTCCCCCTTTCGGAGCGGCAGAACCTCCCCACCCGCAGAGAGCGTCACCGCTCCGTCGACCAC
>CAUVFG010000149.1:0-3820 GCA_963551125.1 uncultured Selenomonas sp.
AGCTGTGGCAAGAGAAAGTATAGCATAGAAATGAAAAAGACGAAATAGACTACTCTACCCCCATCGTCTGTTTGGAAAGGTCAAAGCCGAACTGCACGGGGTCGACGGGATCCCAGATCCGCGTCTCCTCGTTATAGCGCACAGGCACGTAGAATGTCACTGTCCCCATGGGCTCAAGCGCACGATATGCCTCTGCCGTCGCCTCGACTGCCGTCCTGCGCAGCTCCTCGGGGGTGCCGTCCAGCTTCATCCGCTGACGCATGAGTGCAGAGGCCTTCTCGCGTGCCGCAATCATATTGAACCGCGTCACCGTCACCTCGACCATGGCATGCTCCTTGCCCTGCTCGGTCACCGCCGTCTCGACCGTCGCCGCACGCAGGGACTCCATATAGGCATCGCCGATCTCCGCCGCCTCCTCGGGGGAGAGCATAGCCCCCGACGTCTGGAGTGCATTCGCGAACGCCATCTTCATGTTGAACGATTCCGTCGGCGCGCCGTAGGAAATGAGCCGCTTCTGCGCCTCCTCATCCTGCCGCACAAACGCGTCGCAGTAGAGCTTGATGCTCTCTGCCGCATCCGCGCGCTCCATGCGTCCGAACGTAGCAACATAGAGCGCCGCGAGAATCGCCGCAACAAAAATCCCCACAAAGATCACGGGGAATCGAATCTTGGATGAAATCACCGTAGTATCACAGCTCCTTTATGTATCTGCCTGCACAAGTCGCTCATAGCGCTTCATCAGCTCCGCCACACATTCCGACTCTGAGAGCTTCGTCGAGAATCCATACGCCCGCATGACGGCGCGGTCATTTTCACGATGCGCCTCCAACAAATCTCTGTAAAGAAGCATTGCCTCCCCGTAGAGGTCTGCAAGTGTCGCATCGGGGTATTTCCTGCGTGCGGCGAGAATCGCCTCCGCCGCAATCTCGATTGCCGATTGCTGCTCCGACGTTGGATCGGGCCACGGGAACGTATTATATACCATCGTGCTAGAATAACGGTAATCACTTTTCAACCGCCCTGCCACAGCGCGCATCCACGCCATATGGACATTCGATGTCATAACGCCAAAATGATAGAGTGATGTGTTCTGCACAACAAAAAGCATATCGCCTGCAATAATATCCGCTGACAGATAATCCATCGGTATATAGCGGCGAGTTTCCGAGGATACTTTAGGAACAGCAATATAGCCCGTTTGACACTCTCGTATATCATCAAACAACATCGGCATATCGGCTTTCCTCTGCGTTGCCTTTTTTTTGCTTGCAAGACGAAAATCGCGCACCGCTTGAATCCGTTTCATCACCTGCGGGCATTTACTAACGTCAAGCGGATCTGCATCGACAAGCCACAGGCAGTACCGCGCTGTACGGTGGATGAAATCCCAGCCCATCATATAGGGACGGAAAAACGCCGCCGTCTGCGGCTCAGACCTCAGGAGTTCGTCATGCTCCTCGCGAGTAAGAATGAGATTCCCGTCATCGGTAGGCTGATTCCCACGCTGCATAATCGGTGTATGATTGGAAAGTGGTGTTTTTCGCGCCTCTACAAAAATCGTCGGTGAGGCTGTCAGATACGGGCTGATATTCTCAACTTCCCGCATCACGCCGTCATTGTATAGCCATTTCGTCGCCACAGTCGTTCCTGACCGAAAGCCGATGATGACGCAATGCACCGCCGCCTTGTCAAGAGACTCACTGTTCCATCGGAACGTCCGCCATGCAAAATCAATCTGCACGCCGAAACGCTCCATAAGCGGCTTCCATATCAGCGCGACTTGCTCGCCCTGCGTAATGGAGTTCGTCGAGACGAAGGCTGTGCGAATATTCGTCCCCACCATATACGCCGCCGCCTTGAAGTACCAGCAGGCAACATAGTCGATCTTGCCACTCGACGGGTAGGGCTTCCCTCCTGCATCCTGCCATATCGCCGCCATATCTTCCTTTTGCGCGGCTGTCTGATAGGTATATCCCACAAACGGCGGATTCCCCATCACACGCACATTGTCCGTCGGCGGCAGTACCTCGCGCCAGTCCATGTGGAGCGCGTTGCCCTCATGAATATTATCGTACGTCCGCAGCGGCAGGAAGTCAAGCGTCATGTGGACAATGCTCTCCGTCTCCTTCATCATCTGACTCTCGGCGATCCAGAGAGCCGTGCGCGCGACCGTCACGGCAAAGTCGTTGATCTCGATGCCGTAGAACTGCGCGATCGACACCTTGACGGGATTGTCAATCCCACCGAGAAAGACCTCCACCCCCGAGAGTTCGCGCAAGACCTCGTTCTCAAGACGACGCAGTGAGAGGTAGGTCTCCGTGAGGAAGTTGCCGCTGCCCGCCGCAGGATCGAAATACCGCCCCGCCGCGAGTTTCTCCTGAAAGTCGAGGAGTGCCTTGCGCCGCGCCTTCTCCGTCTTTTGCGCCTTGCACGTATCGAGCTCGTCGCGCAGTGCATCGAGAAAGAGCGGGTCGATGACCTTGTGGATGTTCTCGATGCTCGTGTAGTGCATGCCGCCCGCGCGGCGCGTCTCAGGGTTGAGCGTGGACTCAAAGACCGCGCCGAAGATGGTCGGACTGATCGCGCTCCAGTCAAAGCCCGCACTCGCATCGGCGAGCAGGATGTCCACGATCTCCTGCGTGAACTGCGGGATCTCGATGTCCATCTCCGCGAATAACCCACCGTTGACGTAGGGGAATGCCGCAAGCGCGTCGTGCAGATACGGGTCGCGCTCCTCTGTGGGGGTGTCGAGTACGCGAAAGAGTTCGATGAGGGTACGGCGAAAGAGGGGGAGCGGCACGTCCCGCAGGTAGTCGTGAAACATCGCATGCCTGCCGAAGAGTCCTGCATCCTCGGCGTAGAGGGCAAAGACGAGGCGAACGCAGAGGATGTTGAGACTCTGCTGGCTGTGGGGATTCGTCATGTCGTGGTACTCTTTCGCGAGCGCGTCATAGAGTTTGCCGACGAGCTCGCCCGCCTTGATGGAGACCTCCATCTCCCTTGCGATGTGTTCATCGCCCACATCGACGAGGAAGTTCAGGCGATACGCCTCGCGCGAGAGGTTTTCGAGCAGGATTTCCTGCGGCTCGGCGTTCGGTGTCTCCATGTCATAGACAAGAAATTGCGCGAAGTTTGAGCTGACAATCCAGCGCGGGCGTGCGGAGTACGGGAGTGCCGCCGCATAGCGACGCGCCTGCTCGATGGGCTTGAGGAGTGTGCCGTCGCTCTGGCGAATCGGCTCAGTGAGGCTCTTGCCGAGGCTCTTCTGCTCGATCATGACGTGCGTCGATGGGATCATCACGTCGATGAAGCTCGTGTGATCGAGCTTGACCTGCTGCTCGAACACGAGCAGGTCGGCGGGATTCGGAGCGCCATACACGGTCTGCAAGAGCTCCATCCAAAACTTCTGGCTCTCGCCCTTCTCGTAGCCCCTGCCCTTCCATTTCGCCGCAAACGCCTTTGCCGCTTGCGCCTGTGCAGCACTTTCTATCATGCAAACGACATCCTCTCTGATTTCAACCTCTATCATATTCTATCGCACAAAGCGCCACACCATATTAGCGCATTTTGTCCGCTTTCCGCCCGCAAATCCTTCCCATCGCTTTGTCAGTGTTGGGTTTGTCTCCTCTAAAAAATCCCCCCATATAGAAAGGAGTTGCTGCCCCCTGTGCAGCAACTCCAACGTAATTGCAACCGTATAAACGCATGCCTCAAATCCCCAGCGCCGCAATCCACGAGTTGATCGCCATCGGTGTCTCCCCCATATCGAAGCGGCGGCCTTCCTTCATCAATGCTCCCGGTGCGGAGGGGCGCAGATGCG
>CAUVFG010000150.1:0-3785 GCA_963551125.1 uncultured Selenomonas sp.
CGGACAGAAAAATCTACGCCAATCTGGCAGACTTCATTTTATCAGCGATTCCTTAATCCAAGAAAGTGCATTTCCGTTCCTTCGTCCACAATGGCAGGACGCTCCTCTATGCTGCACCCTTTCAGTCGCTTATTCTTGCGGTTTCGCTTGCGCTTGCACGTTCGTCCGAGCGCTTGCGGGACATCGAACAACGTCAGCGAAATCCTGCCCGCCCACAGCATATTGTAAAGTGTCTTGGTGCATGGGATGCCCTCCTCGTCGAACCGTTTGTTCACCCTGGTATCCTCGACGCACATGTCGATCGACCACTTGTTCTTACGGATTCTTTCGGTCATCCAACGCAGGAATGGCGCACAGACCTCGCCGTCAACCTTGTACGGTCGTTTGGAATTCTTTCGATGTGCGAGGTAAGCCCGTTGTCCGCGTTTTGCCGTATATTGTGGAGATCGCCCGCGAGCAGCTTGGCGTTTAGGAGTTCCATGTCTAAGCTCATAGTAGATCGTTGTGTGCGCGCATCCAACCCGCACGGCTATGGCGCGAAGCGAGCCCTCCCTCGCGGTGCAGTGCCTGTATTTGCCCTCTTTCGTCAAGGGTAAGGTGCTTTCCCGATTTACGAATGACATCCCTTGTGGTAGAATAGGCGTAATCCATAGTGATTGCTCCTTCGCTGATGTTTTGTAGCAGAATCATTATAGCACGGGAAGTCACTATGGATTTTGTTTTTTGTTTCGCTGTTCAATTTCATTTTACAACGAACCGCTCTCTTTTATTGCCTTTTTTCTCGTTTCGTTATATGATATTGTTATCAAATAATCCGAATATCCAGAAAGGAGCGATTTTTATGAAGATCCTCTCCCCCATCCGCATGACTGCCGCTGCATTCTTCCTCCTGACCGCCTTGCTCGGCACACCGACGCTCCCCTCGGACGGCGCGCTCTCCATCGGGCAGCCCTCTGCCGCCGCAGAGGTACGCGAGCAGAAGCAGCCTGCATTCTGGCAGATGTACTACAACTTCGCCCCGCCGACGGATGCGTTCATCGCAGAGCTCGCGGCGGAGCAGGGTGTCGCCTATACCCCGGGCAAAAAGGGGGAGGCACGTTTTTACGCCGATGACGGTCGCCCGATCTACCCGAGCAACGATGGTGCGGTTGGTGTGATTGTGACGATCACGCTCCCCTCGGGCGATGTGCTGACGCGCTACGGGAAGCCGACGGGTCGCTATGTCTCGCCCGACGGCATGACGTTCGAGCAGCGGGCACTGCCGAGCACGACGAACGAGGGCGATTTTCACGTCTACTGTGTTGAGCGTCCCATCGACGGTGTTCAGAAAGGGAAGATCGCGCCGTGGTTCGGTCGCCTGGGCGGCGGCATCCAGTACAAGCTCCCCGACCACATCGTGAACCTGATGGAGGCGTCGATGCTGCGCGAGATGGATTTGGCCAAGGAGAATGAGGCGGCATAAGCCGCGCGCCGCACAATAAATTTTTCGACTACACTTTCTACTTACATTTGCCCTTTTTTCGTACAATAGAAAAACGTATCTATACGAATCGAGGGTTTACTATGAGAATTCCACTGCGTCAATATGTGGCGCTGCTCGGCATCACGATTGCCGCATAGTCGATGGTCTCGGGGATATGGCAGCTTTCGAGGCGTTCCTGCACAATGTTGCGGAGTTCTTGCTGGAGACGATCACACTTGCACTTATGCTGCTCGGTGTCAGCGGTCTCCTCGCGAGCTTCATCTTCTCGCGCACCTACGGACGACATCGCTTTGCGCTGCTGCGCAGGGTGCTCGTCATCGTGAGCGGGGCGCTCCTCCTCTGGCAGGCGGCGGCGCTCTCGCTCCCGACCATGCTGTTCCTCTGCGTCGTGGCGGGGACGGCGGCGACCATCTACAACCTCATGTTCCAGGCGGAGATCCTGCGGCTCGTTCCGCCGACAGTGACCACCGTTGCGACGGCGATCTACTCGGGGATCATCAACCTCGGCATCGGCGGCGGGACGTACATCGGCGGACTCGCCACGAGGACTGACCACCTCGCCCACATCGGCTACATCGGCGCGGCCATCGCACTCGTCGCCGCCCTGCTCTGCCGCTATGTCTACCTTTTGAAACCGCCGTGTACCGAACGGTACGCACGGTGGTGTGAGAGGACGGCGGCTAATCACCGCCTCCTACTCGATTGTTCCGATTACTGCCCCTTGGCAGGCACATCGACATTGCGCTCCCTGAGGTCGCGGTTCAGCGCCTCCAAATGTGTGAGCACGGCGTTTGCGATGTTGACGTTCCGCTGCTCCTTCAGATATGCCTGATAGTGCGACGGGTTCTCGCCGCTCGCCGAGGTCAGCATCCCCGGCACGACCTTGCCACCCTCATACTTGTACTGCGCATAGATGGTAAACGTGTGCGCATCGCCGTTCCACGTGCCGAGGTCCGCATCGCTGCTGGATCGATTGTCGTGCGGAATGGTGATGGTAAAGAGATACGGGTCCCCGCTCCGACTCGGGAAGTTCACGGGATTCCAATACGATCCCTTTTTCGCGACATCGGCCGCCATCGGGAAATGCACCTGCACCGCTGCGCCCTCTGCCGCTGCGTAGACGTACATCGTGTAGCGCCCCTGCTCCTTTGCCATGACGAGGAAGCCGTCCTCATCACGACCGGATGCGCCGATCACATTCGTGGTGATTCCCTTCTCTTGGAGTGTCTTTTCGTAGGTGCTGAAATCCTTCGTTTGCGCCTGCGGTGCTGCGCTCTTTTCCGCAGGCTGCGGCTGCGTGCTCTTGGCGTTGTCTGCCGGAGCCTGCGTTTGCGCGGCAGGTGCTGCTCCCATGACGGAATCCGCTGCCGTCAGCACGGGCGTGTTGCCCATGCGATACCACGTCCACCCGCCGACGCCAACGCCGACCAGCAGGAGAGCGATGCCGACAGCGCTCAGGGCGACACTGTGTGCATTCTTTCGGACGAATCCGATCACCGCAACGACAATACCGAGGATCACAATCCCCACCGCCGCAGCGGTTGCGATCTGAACATGCTGCGGGTGCGGCACACGGAACACCGCTTGGATCACGACATCCTGCCCGGAGAGCGAGGGCTTCAGATCCCACGTCGCCGTCGTCCCGGAAACAATGCCGTTCGTGCGCTCGAATGCCTCCGGAACAATGATCGCAACGTCCATTTTCACCGAGTCCAGCACGGACTGCATCATGCTGCGCGAGAACTCGTCCGTCTCCTGATTCACGGGGTTGCTCTTCGCATCACCGGCAAAGAAGAGATCGAGATCGTACGTATCATAGAGGAATCCTGCGCGATGCCATACGCCATGATGCCCCTGCGTCGGCTGCCACGCCTTGCCTCCACCGCCGACGAGCTGCTCCACGTTCTCATACGTCTGCGTCGCAACGAAGCCGTTGCTGCGATCCTGAATCTGCGCGCCCTCCTTCTGCGCCTCGGCACGCTGCTCGCGGATCTTATCCATGGCGAACTCGTTCGTTGCCGTCCACTCCTGCGAGACTGCAATCGTCCCATCCGCGCGGAACTCTGCCCCCATCTTCATCTGGAAGCACCCGCCAAGCAGGCTCACGAGGATGACGCCCAAAAGCGCCAATGTTCCCCTGCGTAACGTACACGAAAACATAACATTTCCTCCTAACAGATCCAACATACACCGCTCTAATGATTATAAATAATTCAGACTCAATTAGAATTATATCATAAATGTATTTTAAGGTACAATGGTTTTATTGCAAAAATTCCGCATTCATTTCAAAAGCCCGCCC
>CAUVFG010000151.1:0-3783 GCA_963551125.1 uncultured Selenomonas sp.
GGCGCAAAGAACAGACAGGAGGAGTCATCGTGGAAGCGAAATATCGGCGCGTCGTTTTGAAACTCAGCGGAGAGGCTCTGGCGGGCGATCAGGGATTCGGCATCAACCCCGCCGTTGTCGAGGAGATTGCCGCGCAGATTAAGAAGGTGCGCGATCACGGCATCGACGTCGCGATTGTGGTCGGTGGCGGTAATATCTGGCGCGGACTTGCGGGCAGCGCAAAGGGCATGGATCGCACGACGGCGGACTATATGGGCATGATGGCAACCGTGATGAATGCGCTTGCATTGCAGGATGCACTCGAGAAGCAGGATGTCGATACGCGCGTGCAGAGTGCCATTGAGATGCGTCAGGTCGCAGAGCCGTACATCCGTCGCCGCGCGATTCGCCACATGGAGAAGGGACGCGTCGTGATCTTCGGTGCGGGCACGGGCAATCCGTATTTCTCGACGGATACGACGGCAGCGCTGCGTGCGGCCGAGATCGAGGCGGATGTGATCCTCATGGCGAAAAAGGGGACGGATGGCATCTATGACTCCGACCCGAACAAGAACCCCGATGCGAAACGCTTTGAGACGCTCGCCTACATCGACATCCTCAAGAAGGGGTTGGCGGTGATGGATGCGACGGCGACGAGTCTGTGCATGGAGAACAAGATCCCCATTGTGGTATTTAATATCGACGAGTACGCGAATATTGCGCGTGCGTCGTTTGGAGAGCCGATTGGAACGACCGTAGGAGGCGAAGCCGTATGATTAAGGAGATTCTCGCAAAGCATGAGGTAAGTATGAACAAGGCGATTGAGGCGCTTCGCCGAGAGTTTTCGTCTTTACGCGCAGGCCGTGCGACGCCGAACCTCCTGGATAAGGTGATGGTGTCGTACTACGGCACGCCGACCTCGGTGAACCAGCTTGCAAAGGTGACGGTGCCCGAGCCGCACATGATCGTCATTACGCCGTGGGAGAAGTCGATTCTGCACGAGATCGAGATTGCGATCTCGAAATCCGACCTCGGCCTCTCGCCGAACTCGGACGGCACGGTGATCCGCCTCGCGATTCCGCAGCCGACGCAGGAGCGCCGCAAGGAGCTCATCAAGACGGTCGGCAAGAAGACAGAGGAGGCGAAGGTCGCACTGCGCAACATCCGCCGCGACGCAAACGAGGCGATCAAGAAACTCGAGAAGGATAAGGAGATCAACGAGGACGAGTCCAAGCGCGGGCAGGACTCTGTGCAGAAACTCGTGGACAAATTCGTCAAGCAGATGGAAGAGATGCGCGCGGCGAAGGAAAAAGAGGTCATGGAGATCTGATGGCGGATCATCTTTTGGCGCGTCCGTGGACGGATGTCCGACCACAGATCGAGGCGGATGGGGACACCTATGAACTGCGGGAAACACGTTCTCCCCGGGATTTCTTTGCCGTGGACGAAACGTTGCCCTATGTTGTTCGCGCGCAGGAGAGCGGCGGACACACTGTGCTTACATTAACCCATGCACCCGCGCGGAGCACCTCTGTCATAGCCTGTGAGAGAGCGCTTCGTTGAGCAGATACGGCTCCTCCCGGCGAATCTCGGAGGGGGGCAGAATGCGAGGAGGACGGGAGAGAGACGATGTGGAGAAAGATATTTGGCGGCGGGAAGAGTGCGCCGACCTCGGACGGGAATCATCTTCCTTCCAATCCTGCGGTCGATCGTGCAGGTCTGCCACGGCATATCGCAATTGTTATGGACGGCAACGGACGCTGGGCAAAGGCGCAGGGACGCTCCCGCTCGGCGGGACACGAGGCGGGGGCTCATACGCTCAAGCGGATTGTGCGCGCGGCTTCTGATATGGGCATTGAGGTGCTGACGGTATACGCATTCTCAACGGAGAATTGGAAGCGTCCGCAGCGCGAAGTCGACTTCCTTCTGCGCCTCTTTGACTCCTTTTTGGAGAAGGAGCTGGCGGAGATGCACGCGGAGCAGGTGCGTCTCCACTTTATCGGGCGGCGTGACCGCTTTACGGAGCGCTTTCAGCGCCGGATGGCGGACGCAGAGGCGCTTATGGCAAACAATACAGGCATTCACTTCAACTTGGCGGCGAACTACGGCAGCCAGGATGAGATTGTGCGTGCCGTGCGCTCTCTCGCCGCGCGGGCGGCAGCAGGGGAGATTGCCCCCGAGGAAATCAATGAGGAGCTCTTTTCGAATGCGCTCGATACGGCGGGTGATCCGCCCGTCGATCTCTTTATCCGCACGAGCGGCGACCTCAGGCTCAGCAACTTTCTCCTCTGGCAGTCGGCATATGCGGAGCTTTACTTTACGGAGACGCATTGGCCGGACTTCACACCCGAGGAGCTGGCGCATGCGATTGAGGATTTCGCGGGGCGCAGCCGCCGCTTTGGCGGTCTGGATGCTGCGGAGTAAATAGGAGGCAGTCTTTGATTACACGCATTATTTCCGGAACGATTGGCATCGCACTTGCTGCCTATGTGATTCAGCAGGGCGGTACGACGTTTGTCATTGCGGGCGCGGTGCTTGCCGTGCTCACATGGTTTGAGTTTACGCGTGCCTTCTCGCACCGTGGAGGAAATCCGACGCGCTTCTCGGGGCTGCTCGGCATCGGCGGCATGCTCTACGGCGCCTATCTCGGGCAGCTCGATCTCATCCTGCTTGCGATGACGGCGTCCACAGTGCTCGCGCTCCTGACCTCTGTAATTATGCGCGGGGATGTGTCCGTACCCGATGTGTGCATCTCCGTGGCGGGCATCGCATACATTGGGCTGCCGTTTGCGCATCTCGTTATGCTGCGCAATCTCACGGGCGGGATGTATGTGACGCCGATTGAGACGTTCAGCCTCGGCACGGCGATGGTCTGGGTCATGTTCATCGGCACGTGGGCGAGCGACAGCTTCGCCTACTTCGTGGGGCGTGCGTTTGGCTCGCACAAGCTTGCCCCTGCGATCAGCCCGAACAAGACGAGCGAAGGATTCCTCGGCGGGCTCCTCGGCACGATTGCAGCGGTGGCGGGGCTCGGCTATGTCCTCGATATGCCGCTTACGCAGATGGCGGGACTCGGGGCGGCGATTGCCCTGCTTGGCACGCTTGGCGATCTCGTGGAGTCGCTGATGAAACGGCATGTGGGCATCAAGGACTCGGGCGCGATCATTCCCGGGCACGGCGGCATCTGGGATCGCTTTGACAGCGTCCTTTTTACGGCGCCGCTCGTCTATTACTATACGATCTACTTTGTGCTTCGATAAGCATGGAATCATAAAGGAGCTTGGATGTTAGAAAAAATTCTCGCGACCGTATTTGTTTTTGGTCTCCTCGTCTTTGTGCACGAACTTGGGCATTTCATCACGGCAAAGCTCACGGGCATGCGCGTGGATGAGTTTGCGATTGGCTTCGGCCCGCGCCTCGTCAGCTTTCGCTATGGCGAGACGGTCTACTCGATCCGCATTGTGCCGCTCGGCGGCTTCAACGACATCGCGGGCATGACGGCAGACGACAACGAGGCGGGGGAGCGCGGCTATTGCCGCAAACCAATTCTCTCGCGCATGATCGTGATTCTTGCAGGCTCGGCGATGAACTTTATCCTGCCCGTTGTGCTCTTCTTTGGCATTTTCTTCTTTGCGGGCGTGCAGACGCCAAACCCTGCGCCTGTGCTTGGCACGGTGCTTGCGGACAACCCCGCGGCGCAGGCGGGGCTGATGGCGAATGACCGTATCCTTGCGATCGATGGGAAGCCGATTGAGACGTGGCAGGAGATGGTGGATGCCATCCGCACGAATCATGGGACGGTAC
>CAUVFG010000152.1:0-3764 GCA_963551125.1 uncultured Selenomonas sp.
CCGCTGCTGCCGAAGTTGAAGACGAGCTTCGTATTCCCGTGCTCCTTCTCGTACATGCCGCCGAGTTCCTTCATTGCATCCGTGAGGCTCGCCGCCGCAGAGACCTGCAGCTCGACGGGACCCTCCTTTGGTGTCTCCATCTTGTTTGCACTGTCTCCGCCGCCCACGCAGCCCGCAGTGAACAGTGCCATGGCGGTGAGACCCGCTGTAAGTAAGTTCCTGAGTTTCATGATTGTATTCTCCTTCTACAATAATGGATAGGCATGATCGTTTCCAAACATGCCCCGTGACGGAATCCGTCAGGCAAGGTGTCATAGCGAATATTGCCTTAGACTGCCTTGCTCGGAGTGTGTTGTTAGCGCACAAACGTGCCGCTCTTCCCCCCTGACTTACGCTCGAGACGAATATCGCTGATCTCCATGCGCTTGTCGATTGCCTTGCACATGTCATAGATGGTGAGGAGTGCAACGCTTACGGCATGCAGAGCCTCCATCTCAACGCCCGTTTCGCCCGTGACCTTCACGGTCGCGGCGGCGCGTACGGAACGGCGCGGCGTCTCCTCGAGCGTAAAGTCCAGGGTGCACTTGGCAAGCGGCAGCGGATGGCAGAGCGGGATCGTGTCCGATGTGCGCTTTGCCGCCATGATGCCTGCAATCCGCGCAACGCCGAGCACATCGCCCTTTGCCGCCGTGCCGCCTGCGATGGCGTTGTAGACCGGTTCGCTCACATAGATGTGTCCGCTTGCAGTCGCCTCGCGGTGGGTCTTGTCTTTGCCGCTCACATCCACCATGACGGCGGCGCCGCCTTCGTCAAAATGCGTCAGTCCCATATTCGGCATATGCCTTCCTCCTTTCCGACCGAACGCCTTAATCATATCGTAACTTGCATTGAAAATCAATTGTTTGTCGCCCATCTTCTTGGAAAAGAAAGAGGAACGAACGACACAAAAAAACTTTCTCATTTACGAAAAATCATAGAGAAAATTTATTTTATGTGTTATAATCAATAAGAAGAATATATAAATGAGAATGGTTTTTAACAAAGGGGATTCGGCCAAAAGAAATCGTTCGGATCAACATAAATTGTGTATTGTATATGGCGTGTTTGTGCAATATTCACGCAACAGACGGAGCGGGGAGAAAAGCGATGAGGGAGGTTCGTGTTCAGGATGCCGTGGGGATGATCCTCTGCCACGACATCACGGAGATTGTGCGCGGAGAGCGCAAGGGCGCGCGGTTCCGCAAGGGCGATGTGATTCACGCCGAGGATGTCGAGGTGCTGCTGCGGCTCGGCAAGGAGCATATCTACGTCTGGGAGGACGACGAGAATATGCTGCACGAGAACGATGCGGCGGCGATTCTGCGAGATCTTTGCCAAAGTGAATACATGACGGCGAGCGAGCCAAAGGAAGGTAAGATCGAGCTGACATCGACGGTCGCGGGCGTGTTCGAGGTGAATGAGGATGCGCTCGATGCGGTGAACGACATCACGGATGTGATGATTGCGACGATCGCGCAGCACTTCCCCGTCAAGGCAGGCACGAAGCTCGCGGGGATGCGCGTCATTCCGCTCGTCATTGCCAAGGATATTATGGAAAAGGTGCGCAAAACTGCGGGCACGGAGCCCCTGCTGCGCATTTTGCCATACAGAAAAATGAAGGTCGGCGTTGTGACAACGGGCTCTGAGGTCTTTCACGGGCGCATCAAGGACACGTTTACGCCGGTCATCGACAGCAAGCTGCGGGCGTTCGGGCTGCGGGTGGATGAACACCGCCTTTCGGACGACGGGACGGAGCACACGCGCGCGGCGATCGCGGAGCTGCTGGAGTGCGGGATGGACATGGTGCTCTGTACGGGCGGCATGAGCGTCGACCCCGACGATCGCACGCCCGCCGCGATTCGTGCGACGGGCGCACGCGTGGTGACGTACGGCGCACCGGTGCTGCCGGGGGCAATGTTTCTGCTTGCCTACTACGAGAAAGACGGTCGTCAGGTGCCGATCATGGGCTTGCCGGGATGCGTCATGTACTCGCCCGCGACGATCTTCGACATCATCCTGCCGCGTGTGGTGGCGGGCAGCGAATGGACGCGCCGCGAGATCACGTATCTTGGCATCGGCGGGCTCTGCATGGAGTGCAAGGTCTGCCACTATCCCGTGTGTCCGTTCGGGAAGTGAGGGACCGGATTCTTTACAAACGAAATGCTTTGTGACATTTCGCACAGACAAATACGGCAGAATCTTATATAAAAGATATATATAATATAGGGAGAAACTATCATTATGCAGGACATCGAACTCGAACAGGCGATAGAGATATTGCTCGCGCATACCGCTCCTGTGTCGGATACGGAGGAGGTTTCCCTGCTCAATGCCGTGGGGCGTGTTGCGGCGGAGGAACTGTGTGCGGGGTTCGACAACCCGCCGTTTGACCGTTCGCCGCTCGACGGCTATACGTTTGCGGCGGTGAGCACGCGCACGGCAACGGCAGAGCGTCCGGTAACGCTGCGCGTGATCGCGGAAGAGTGCGCGGGGGCTTTCTTTGATGGTACGGTCGGTGCGGGTGAATGCGTCCGCATCATGACGGGCGGTGCGATTCCGAAGGGCTGCGACTGCGTGGTACGGCAGGAGGATGTGCGCGAGGATGGGGATACGATCCTCGTTCCGTTCACCTCCGAGTCGTACGAGAACTACTGCTATGCGGGCGAGGATATCAAGAAGGGGACGGTGCTCATTCGTCGGGGACAGCGCATTCGTGCGGCACACCTGGCGGTGCTTGCGAGCGAGGGCTATGGGGCTGTGCGTGTCTATCGGCGTGTGCGCGTCGCGGTGGCGAGCACGGGGGATGAACTGCTTCAGCCCGGAGAGCCGCTCCGCCCCGGCAAGATCTACAACAGCAACCTCTACCTGCTCGCAGGGCGACTGAAGGAGCTCGGCGCGGAGGTGACGGTACTCGGGTCTGTGCCCGATGATGTTGAAAAGGCGGCAGAGGTCATCGCCTCTTATGCGGATGCGGTGGATGTGTTCCTGACCTCGGGCGGTGTGTCCGTGGGGAAAAAGGACATCATGCACGGCGTCGTGCCTGCGCTTGGCGCAGAGCGTCTCTTCTGGCGCGTCTGCATGAAGCCGGGAGCCCCCGCGATTGCCTATACGCGTGGGAAAATGCTCGGCATCGCACTCTCGGGGAATCCGTTCGCGGCGTTTGCGACGTTCGAGCTGATGGCAAAGCCCGCACTGCTGCGGCTTGCGGGACAGACGGATGTGCTGCCCGCGCGGCGGCGCGGTGTGCTCGCAGATGCCTTCCCCAAGGCATGCCTCGGACGCCGCTTCCTGCGTGCGCGGATGGAGGCGGACGGGCGCGTCTCGCTGCCCGACCAGCACGAGTCCGGCTCGCTCTTTTCGGCGGCGGGCTGCGATGCGTTTGTGGATGTGCCGGCGGGAACGGAGCCGCTGGCGGCAGGGACAGAGGTAGAGGTTGTGATTCTCTGATGACTTCCCACGCGAACGCTTAGTTACACAAACGGTCGCGTGCTCGTCCGCCTAAATACCTGCGGATTTCAAACGCGCTTCGCTTGAACGGTAGAAATCCACAGGGGGCGGGTCGCACGCTTTTCTCCGTTTGCTCCACTAGGATTCGCTTAGGGAAGCACTGATAAATTCAGCCGCGCCATCTTAGCGCATCTTTTTTGCCCGCTTTTCGTTAGCAAATCCTCCACATAGCTTTGGCTATGCGTCCGGTTTGCTGCCTCAATCGGACGAAAAAATCT
>CAUVFG010000153.1:0-3735 GCA_963551125.1 uncultured Selenomonas sp.
GGCGATCAGTTCTTCGTGTGTTCCGCGCTGAACGATCCTGCCGTCTGCTACAACGAGGATCTGCGCGGCGTTTCGAACCGTGTTCAGCCGATGGGCGATCATGATGACGGTCTTGTCCTGCGTCAGTGCTTCGATTGCCTGCTGCAGCCGATCCTCGTTCTCCGGATCGACGTTCGCCGTCGCCTCGTCAAAGATGATGATGGGCGCGTCCTTGAGAATGGCACGGGCGATGGAGATGCGCTGCTTTTCGCCGCCCGAAAGGTTTGCGCCACCCTCGCCGACCATTGTTTCATACCCGTTCGGCAGTCTCGTGATGAAATCATGACACGCTGCCTTTTTTGCTGCCGCAATGACCTCTGCGCGGCTCGCCTGCGGCCGTCCAAAACGGATGTTGTTTTCGATGGTGTCGTGGAAGAGGTAGACGCGCTGAAAGACAATGCTGATCTGTGCCATCAGGGACGCAAGCGTATATTCCTTGACATTGTGTCCGCCGATGGTAATTGTGCCGGCATCGACATCCCAGAACCGCGCAATGAGATGGCACAGCGTCGTCTTGCCGGAACCGCTCGGCCCGACAATCGCCGTCAAACTGCGTTCGGGGATCTCTGCGGAAATGTCGCGGAGGAGCGGTCTTTCTCCGTAGGAAAAGGATATGCGGTCCAATGTGATATCATGATGCGTGGGGACAATATCTCTGCCGCTTTCATCGAGCTGTGGAATGGCATCTGTTTCGTTTGCCTCGTCGATGGAGACGCATACGACGCGGAGCAAAGAGAGCGCACTGCCCGCAGATTCGAGCTGCTGATAGGCGATGAAGGAGAAGACAATGCACATAATCACATCGAGCAGGGACATTGTTCCTGTGCAATGTGCATAGAGTGCGGCGGCGATGATCAGGATGCTGAAAAAACGCAGGGTGAGTTCCTGTGCAGCCACGTATGGGGTAAAGAGACGCTCCATCGAAAGGTTGGCTCGCTCGCTTTCGGCAAGCGCATCGCGCACCTGTCTATCGCCCTTGCCCGTGAGGTTGAATGCCTTGATGACGTGCATTCCGTGCAGCTGCTCAAGTACAGCCTCGACAAGCGATGCTTGTGCCGCCTGCCGTTTCGGTGCGAGCATGCGGGATTTTTCCTCCATGGTCGCTGTGACCCACAGATAGAGGGCGATGCCGACAATGAAGACGGCGCCGATGCGCCCATCGAAGACAAAGACCATCGGGATGAGGATGAGGGTATTCAGGAAGCCGGTCAGCGTGTTGACGAGAACCATGGAGGCAGTTTCCTCCACATCGCCCAGAACAGTTGTTGCGATGCCCGTGATCCGTCCGAGGCTGCTCTCGTTAAAATAGCCCATCGGGACGCGCTTGAGACGCTCTCCGATGGCGATGCGCTTGTTCGCCGCCATGAAGTAGCCCGCATGGACGCGCTGCAGTTGTGAGATATACTCGACTACGGATCTACCGAGGATGCTGACGGCGAGGATTACGAGTGCCTGCATCGCCGTATCCATGCCGTCCGCATGCTCCATGAGTCCCTTCAGGACGACATAGAGTGCTGCAATTTGCAGGGCGTGGAATATGGCGTAGAGCACACCGAGCAGCACTGAGCGGTTGAGATTTTTTCGCTCGCTGCCCGCGAACGCCCAGATTTTTTTGAGTGCGTCAATCATTTGCATCACCGTCCTTTGCACTGATGTGTGCCTGCCACATGCTGCGGTATTCCGTGCAGTCCGAAAGGAGCTGTGTGTGCGTTCCCGATGCTGCGACTGTGCCGTCCGCGATGAGAAAGATCGTATCCGCATCGGTGATGGTAGAGAGACGGTGCGCGATGATGATGACCGTCTTCCCCGCGATCAGCCGTGCGACGGCGCGCTGGATGACGGCCTCGTTCTCCGGGTCAATGTACGCCGTTGCCTCATCGAGGATGACAATGGGGGCGTCTTTCAACATCGCGCGTGCGATCGCGATGCGCTGGCGCTCGCCGCCCGAGAGATGGCTGCCGCCGCTGCCGACAAAGGTATCGTAGCCTTGCTCTAGCTTCTGAATGAACTTCGCACAGCCCGAACGCTCTGCCGCATGCTCGACTTCGGCATCAGTCGCCGATGTTTTGCCGAGACGGATGTTCTCTCGGATCGTGTCGTCAAAGAGATAGGTATCCTGTGCGACAAAGGAAACCAGATCATAGAGCTGTGTGAGCGGGATATCCTTCAGATCGTGTCCGCCGATGCGGATGCTGCCCTCCTGTACATCCCAGTAGCCGGCGATCAGACGTGCGAGTGTCGATTTCCCGCTGCCGCTTGCACCGACAAATGCGTTCAGCGTGCCGCTCGGGATCGTGAGACAGATATCGTCTAGGACGTTGTTCGTTCCGTCGTAAGCAAAGGAGACATGCTCCACCGAGATGTCCGTCGTCTCAACGGGAATCGGCGTCGTCGCATGGTGCTGCTCCTCAGCAGAGAGAATGGAATCGACAGCACTGACGGTTGTGCCGACCTTTGCGAGTGCATCGATAAAGGACATTGAGGCGAGCAGCGGACCCGCGATCCCGAGGGAGAGGATGATCGTCTGGATAAAGACATCCATCGGAAGAGTGCCGTCTTGATACCAGAGCCAGCCCACAGGCAGGATCGTAATGAGTGTGGTCGGGGATACCACCTTGCCGATGGACATTGGCAGTTGGCAGTGCAGCATCCATTGATAGTAGTATGAGGCATTTGCGCGAACCTTTTCCGAGAACTTTTCATAGGACGCTGCACCTTGGTTGAATGCCTTGATGACCTCGATGCCGCCGATGTACTCGACAACGGCGGCGTTCATCTCGTCCGTTGTCCGCACCGCTCCTGCGTATTTTTCCTCGTAGTCGCGCATGACGATCGCCATAAAGACCATGCCGACGGGAATCGAGACGAGAGAGAGCAGCGCCATGCGCCAGTCGAGGATGAGCAAATAGATGAAGATGCACAAGGGGCCAAATGTATTTGCTGTCATCTCCGGCCATAGGTGCGCAATCGTGCGCTCCATGCTCTCGACCTGATCGACAATCGTGTGCTTCATCGCACCGCTTGCGTGATCGATCACGACACCGAGCGGGAGTTTTGGCAGCTTCTCGAGGACGCGCGTGCGGATGTCGCGCAGTACAGCGAATGCCGCGCGATGCGACAGCGCAAGAGCCTGTGCATATAGGATGCTGCGCAGGGCATAGCCGACGAAGGCAGTAAGGCATAGGATGAGATAGAAGCGCGGCTCCACTGCGCCAAAGAGGAGTGCTGTAATCATCTCTGCCGCCGCCCAGTAGGGAACAATCCCCGCGAGTACGCCGAGTGCCGCAAGTGCAATCGCCATGCGCAGCCGCCCATGCTCCGCAGCGGCGAGTTGCCAGAGTCGCCGCATAGGGCTTGTGTTTTCCATAAGAAAACCTCCATAATCAACGCGATTGGATTTTGTTATCAATTATAAGGTGATATGAAATTTGTGGCAAGCGGAAAAATTCGATGATCTCTGTGGATTCTGCGTGGCGGTGGGGATACGGCTGAGGAGAGCGGCGCAGCAGAGCGCAGCCGATGCGGCGCACACTTGAAGGGTGAGACCGTCCACATAGGTGGCGGGCGAGGCGAGAGATGCGCCGTCTCCCATGAGAAACTCGCCTGCAAATACAATCCCAAGCGCACCCGCAAGCTGCTGTCCCGTCGTCAGGATGGCACCGCCAACGCCCGCATCCACCATCGGCAGATAGCGCA
>CAUVFG010000154.1:0-3731 GCA_963551125.1 uncultured Selenomonas sp.
AACCCGTGAAGCCGCCGTGAAAGGGCGGTGTCTTAACCACTTGACCAACGCGCCGTACAATATGAACGGCGGCGGATTACCCGCGGGGGGATCCGCCGCTCACTCACGAAGGCAATTATATGGGATTTTTGGCCGCTTGTCAACCACTTTTATTTACGCTATAATAGCAGCGTTTTAGAGATTAAGACCGCCGCCGAGATTTGCCCACTGAACATCCGAGGCGTACTCCTCGAGTTCGGGCAGCTTCTCCATGAGGTAGGAATTCGTGACGCGCACGAACGTCCCCTTCATGCCGAGTGACTTCGACTCGATGACGCCCGCCGACTCGAATTTGCGGAGTGCATTGACGATGACCGAGCGTGTGATCTTCGCCTCGTCGGCGATGCGCGATGCGATGAGTCTTCCCTCGAACTTCCCTTGGCTCGCGAGCTCCTGCAGGATCGCGTGCGCAGCCTTGCGCTCGGAGTACGAGAGTGTCTCCACTGCAATGCGTACCGCCTCGCGCTGACGCGCCTCGACCTCATTGCGCTGCGCCGCATCACGCAGCATCTCCATACCGACTACGGTTGCGCCGTACTCCGAGAGCAGGAGGTCAGGATCTCCGAACTCTTTCTTGCCGCTCGCCACGACGAGAGTCCCCAGTCTGCGCCGTGGTCCGTAGATCGGTGTGATGACGATGTTCTGCTCACGGAAGAGCTCCGCCATCTCTTTTTCATAGGGCGCCCCGTCCGCATCCACGCGGATGTTGGCGTATGTCTCCTCCAAGCGATTGAGCCAGTCGACATACTTCCTTGGGAACTGCCCCAGCTCAATTGCTTCGTTTACCATGAGGTCGTCGTCATCGTAAAGGGCGTATCCGCAAATTTTTCCACCCTCATCCGTGATGTAGACGTTCGCCTCAAGGACATTGCTCAACACGCGCGAGATCCCGTCATACTCAACGCTTTCCGAACGCTGAAGCAGACGATTGATTTGCCGTGTTTTTCCCAGCAATGAAATCATCTGAATCCCCCCTCTTTCTCGGGCTGTCCGCACAGTCCGAAACAAATAACCACACCCCGTAAAAGACATTTTTCCTTCTATAAATATAATACTACATTTTTTCCAAATATCAAGAAAAACTTGAATGTTTTTCATTTTCCACTGATAAAAACCTACTATCACTTCATAGGTTCACACGATACTTACCGAAAAAATTTTTTCTGCATCTTGCCTAATGGATGGAATCATAGTATAATAGCACGGTATTGCGCGTGACTTGAGTGAAGTGCGCGTCGAGGAGGTGTAACAATGGCAAGTGTATGCGAGGTCTGCGGCAAGGGGCCGATGAGCGGCAACAATGTGAGCCACTCTCATGTAAAGACGAAACGCAAGTGGAAGCCGAATATTCAGCGTGTCCGCGCCCTTGTGAAGGGTGAGGTCAAACACGTCAACGTGTGTACGCGCTGCCTGCGTTCCGGCAACGTCGAGCGTGCCGTGTAAGCGATCAGTGCATAGAAGAAGCCGTCCGGTCTGCCGGGCGGTTTTTTCTTAGGGAATATGAAAGGGATGATGAGATGTCGAATGTGAATGAAATTTTGGCGGCGAACGAACGCTATGCGGCAGATTTTGGCGACAAGGGCGACCTGCCCCACCATCCGACGCGGCATTTTGCCGTTGTTACCTGCATGGATTGTCGCCTCGATCCGGCGAAGTTCGCGGGGCTTTCCGAGGGCGAAGCAAATGTGATCCGCAACGCGGGCGGACGTGTGACGGAGGATGCCATCCGCTCGCTGCTCGTGTCCTACAAGATGCTCGGGACAACGGAATGGTTCATCATCCAGCATACGCATTGCGGGATGCAGACGTTTACGAACGACGAGGCGCGCGACCGCTTTGTGGCAGATGCGCAGGGGTTGGGCATCGCAGCGACGGAGGCATACTATGTTGATTTTATGCCGATCAACGGCTTGATCGAGGAGAACCTTGTCCGCGATGTCGCGCATCTGCGCCGTCATCCGCTCGTTCCCGCCTCCATCACGATCCACGGCTATATCTACGATGTGCACACGGGTCGCCTGATTGTCTCTGAGGAAGCGGAACGGATTGGGGCGGCAAGGCAGAATTGCATATGAAAGAAACGGGGACACCGACGCAGATCGGTATCCCCGTTTCTTTATTTTCCATAATGTGTACGGCAGGAAACAATCTCCAACGTGTTGTTTTGAATACGAAAAACCAGCCTGTGCTCCTTATCGATCCGCTTGCTCCAACAGCCACGATACCGCTTTTCTTTTAATGGCTCCGGTTTGCCAATTCCCCCATAGCCATTTTGAACGGTATCCTGAATCAACGCTTTGATGCGATCCAGCGTTTTCCATGCCTGAATGCTCCGCCAATATTCGAGATCTGATTTTGACTCCGGTGTGAAGACAATGTTATCGACCTTCATTCACGAAATCCTCCAGTTCATCCAGAGTCATCGAAATCACTTCTCCGCGCTCCAGCTGATCGAGTGAGCGCTCAATATGCGAAAGATTTTCCTCGGAATAAAAGGGGTCAAGCGGAGGCAATGCCACCTTGAACGGTATTGCTCGTTCCTGTGCCACCTTGGCAGCAAACATCGTAAATGCCGAGGTCAGGGTAAGCCCCATTCCTTTGCAAATCTCTTCTGTTGTTTTTTTCAGCTCCGCATCCATACGAAAACTAACCATTGCCTGTGCCATATTCAGTGCCCCTCTCCGTATTTTTGGTATCAACAAAAGTCTATCACATAACGGTCAATAAAACAAACTTTTTCTTCAACCTCATTCATTTTCATTCAAACGATATCATTTCTGTTCCACGCATTCAGCGCTCTCCGCACCTCGCGCCAGTCGGGGAAGTATGCGTCCATATGTGCGTAGAAGCGTGCGTCATGTCCGCGCACCCAGAGATGTGTGAGTTCGTGCGTGATGACGTAGCGGAGGGCGCGCACATCATAGCGGGCGAGCTCCAAGTTGAGCGTGATTGCCGCGGTGCGGACGTTGCAACTGCCCCAGCGCGTCTTCATCGGACGGATGCGCCAGCATGCGGCACGTTTTCCAACGATGCACTCACACGCAGGAGCTTCGCGCTCGATGGCCGCCGCGAGTTCTGTACGATAGAGCATCTCGATTGCTGCGCGGCGCACATCGGCGTCCGCATCCTCGCGCACATGGAGCAAAATCCGATGCTCCACGCATTCCGCATACGCCTTGCCGCGCGTAAGCGGACGGCAGACGAGGGGATATTCCGTACCCCAGAGCCGTATCCGTTCCCCATTCACGTAGAGCGGCACAGGCTTCTCCGCGCGCACAGCAAGAAGCCGCAGACGCTCCTCAATCCATGCGTGTCTGCGGCTGACGAAGTTCTCCATATCCCTCTCTGCCGTCCGTTGCGGCACGCTCAGCTCGATGTATCCGTCGCGGACGCGGAGATAGAGATTCTTGATATTTTTATAGTGAATCTGTGCGGGAATCCCGTCCAGCACGGTGCTCTGCTCCCGCACAACGCGCACACGCTTCCTCACAGCTGTCCACGTGCACGCATGTCGCGCATCTTCTGTGCGACGTTGTAGATGACGCTCAGATCCTCGCGGTCAAAGGTATATGCCTCGTTGCAGAAATGACATTTCACCTCCGCCTCGCCGTCGTCGCGCAGCACACGCAAATCCGCTTCGCCGAGCGTCAGCAGACGGTCGGTGATGTAGTTCTTCGAGCAGTTGCAGCGAA
>CAUVFG010000155.1:0-3714 GCA_963551125.1 uncultured Selenomonas sp.
AAGGGCTATGCCCGAAAATGAAAAACCACCCGCTATGCGGGTGGATATTTATTCTTTATACCGTAACTTCAAGCTGCCCCCGCTTGAATACCTTGCCGATGGTGCCGAACTGGAACGTTGCAACCTCTTTGACGGTGAATCGTCCATAGGTATTCCCGACGCGATAATTCGAGTTGAACGCTTCGCGCATGCCCCCCGCCATGTGCATCTCCTCGTCGTAGACGAGGAAGGGATTCGGAACGACGGCAAAGAGATTGTTGCCGAGGGGCATCCCCCAGAAATCTGCGTCACGCGTTGGTGTAACCGCAACGAAACGTGGCTCGAGTTCTGGGCGGCTCAGGCGCAGCTGCATATTCGTACAGCGCATGCCCTGCACCTCGTAGTGCTTGATGAAATCGTCCTGCGCCTTCTTCTTCTGGAACATCGTCCCAACAACATCGTAAAGAGCATTGTAATCGCGTATGTAGTCTGCCGCGCGTTCTTCGGGTGTCCGTTCGCGCAGCTCATGCACAGGAATCGCATCCAAAGCCGCCTCGGCGGCTTTTTTACGTGCGGCTTCATTTTGCTTCACACGGTCGCTCGGCACGGACTCCTTGCCGCCTGTCGCCCGTGCATAGCTGCCCGCCGCGCGCTCCATCGCATTCATCACCTTGCCCTGCGGTGCCGTCTCGGGCGGCTCGATCGGCGGAGCAGGTGTACCCGTATAGGCACGCGACAAATCGCGCTTCATCTCCTCGTCGAGGAGATCGCTCACAGACGGGACAGTGCGCAGCGCCGCAGCGTTCTCCTCCGCAGGATCAGCGGCGGGTGCCTTGGTCGGCTCCTTCCTCCGAGGCGCTGTGCCCGCGCGCCGCTCCGCGTGCTCCAATCGCTCCACCAGCTCGTCAATACGACTCTGCTGACGCAGCGCCATCTTTTCGAGAAGCGTGACGCGCTTCGCGAGTTCATGAATCCGTGTCAGTTCGTCGTTTCCCATGCCCTTTTGTTACCCCTTAAATCTCAATCTTTGCCGCCTGTGCCAGCGTCTCACGCGCCTCGCGCACAATGCGCTCGACGATCGTCTGCACAGGCTCGATCTCGCGCAGGAGCGTCAGTGTCTCGCCCGCCTGCACCATGCCGTTCACAACGTCGCCGTCGACAGCGGCGAGCTTGTTCGTACCCGTTGCACGGTCGAGCAACTCCTGCTTCGTCGCCTTGCCCGAGTACTCGAGCGCAACAAAGTCCTCCGAGAACTTGTTCTTGACCCCGCGCACGGCACCTCCGATTGTGACACCCGTGACAATCGTATCCGTGTCCACCGCTTCGAGCAGCTTTGCCTTCATATTCGGATGCGCAACGCACTCCTCTGCAACGAGGAAACGTGTCCCCATCTGGATGCCCGCCGCGCCCATGAGGAGTGCCGCCGCAAGCCCGCGACCGTCGCCGAATCCACCCGCCATAACGACAGGGAGCTTTACCTCGGGGATGACCTGCTCCATCAGCGGCAGCGTCGAGAGCACGCCGATGTGACCGCCTGCCTCCATGCCCTCTACGACGATGGCATCTGCGCCCTTTTCCTCCACGCGCTTTGCGAGCTTCACACTCGGCACAACGGGGATGACCTTCACGCCCGCCGCGTGCAGCTTCTCAAAATACGGGACGGGATTGCCCGCGCCGAGCGTGACAAACGCCGGCTTTTCCTCGCAGATCACGTCCACAATCTCGTCCTTGTTCGGTGCCATGAGCATGACGTTCACGCCAAACGGGCGATCCGTCAGCGTACGGCAGCGGCGAATCTCATCGCGCGTGTACTCCGTCGTACGCCCACCCGTCGAGATGATGCCCGCACCGCCCGCATTCGAGACCGCCGAGGCAAGATTCGCCTCCGAGATCCACGCCATGCCGCCCTGCAGAATGGGAACCTCGATTCCCAAGAGTTCCTTCAGCTGATTTGCCACGTTACTACCTCCGTAAATGTATGATACAGTTTTTCTGAAACAGTCGACCATGCGATACTCCAAAGCAAACCCTAGTGGAGCAAGTGTTTGCGTGGAGTATGCAGAGTCCTGCAACATTATACACGCTCTATGCCCGCAATGGCATAGGCAGACATCCCTTCGCCGCTGCCCGTGAACCCGAGCCGCTCCTCCGTCGTCGCCTTGACGTTGACATCCCCCGCCGCGATCCCGAGCATCCGCGCGATATTGTCACGCATCTGAGGAATATACGGCAGGAGCTTCGGTGCCTGTGCCACAACGCACGCATCCACATTGCCGATCACATAACCCTCGGCGCGCACGAGACGCGCGACCTCTTCGAGCAGCTTGCCGCTGTCCGCGCCTTTGAACCGTTCATCCGTATCCGGAAAATGCTTGCCGATATCCCCGAGCGCAGCCGCACCGAGCAGGGCGTCCGAGATCGCATGAAGCAGCACATCTGCATCCGAATGCCCAAGCAGCCCCTTTTCATACGGCACATCCACCCCGCCGAGGATCAGCTTGCGCCCCTCCACAAGGCGGTGCACATCATAGCCGATGCCAAACCGCGTCATTCTCCGTCTCCCTTCCGTCGCCGCACGACACCGCCGAGGAGGCGCTTCGCCTCGTGCACGGCAGTCTTCATCAGCTCGCCCGCCCCCATGTCATTGCGCAGGATCGCCTCCGCGACCACCATGTCCTCTGGTGTCGTCACCTTGATATTGCTGTACTCTCCCTTGACGATATGCACAGGCTCGCCAATGCGCTCCACGAGGCTCGCATCGTCCGTCCCGAGAAATCCATCCTCATCCGCGCGTCGGTTTGCCTCGAGCAGAATCTCCTTGCGGAAGCCCTGCGGCGTCTGCACCTGCCAGAGCGTACTGCGCGGCGGCGTCGAGACCACAATGCCGTCCTCCGAGGCAATCTTGATCGTATTCTTCTCCGGCACGGCAACAATCGCCGCCCCCTCCGCGCGCACAACGCGGATCAGCTCCTCAATCGTCTCCCGGCGGATCAGCGGGCGCGCCGCATCGTGGACGAGTACGATATCCGCCTCCTCCGAGACCACCGCCAGACCGTTGCGAATCGAATACTGCCGCTCCGAGCCGCCCTCCACCACACGCCACGGGGCAAGCCCCTTCACGCGGCTGAGCAGCGTGCGCACGGCATCCACCTCATCGGCACCGACCGCGACGATCAGCTCGCCGACCTCGGGCACCTTGGAAAACGTCAGCAGCGTCCGCAGCAGCATCGGCTTTCCGGCAAGGGTCAAGAAGACCTTGTTCAGCCCGATATGCATCCGATGCGCCTGTCCCGCTGCGGGAAAAACCACACTAACCATGCAACATTCCCTTCCTGTATTCGATTCAGCGTGTCAGCTTCGCGAAGATCATGCGGCCTGCCGCCGTCTGCAGCGCGGATGTCACCTCCACGGACACGACCTCGTTCATGCAGCGGAATCCGCCGTCCACGACGATCATCGTACCGTCGTCGAGGTAGGCAAGCCCCTGCCCGTGCTCCTTGCCCGGACGGACAATCTGCACCGTCATGAGATCGCCCGGGATGGCGACCGGCTTCACCGCATTCGAGAGTGCGTTGATGTTCAGCACGGGAACGCCACGCAGCTGGGCGACCTTGTTCAGGTTGAAATCATTCGTGATGATCTTGCCGCCAACCTCCTGCGCAAGCTGGAGCAGCTTGGAATCCACCTCTGCGATGTCCTCAAAGTCCGTCTCCGTGACCTCCACCTTCATGCGCG
>CAUVFG010000156.1:0-3661 GCA_963551125.1 uncultured Selenomonas sp.
GCTCCTCAACCTCTCTGTCGACCTCATCCAGCATGGCAAAGCGCCGCCGATAGACCGCCCGCTTGCGCGTCGGCACCTCCTCCATCGTCTTGCGCGGGAGCGTGAGAGGGAGTTCATAGAAGCGTGTATCCTCCGTCTTCCGTCCGCCTGCCTCTTCCCAAAATGCACCAAAGTCCGTCTTGAGCTTGCGATCGCGGCGGATGTGGTTATTCGCGTAGTAGCCTGCATTCGAGACGGCGAGAATGCGCTGCACGCCAAGCGCACGCGCAACTGCCTGCGTCATATAGAGGATGAGATTCTTCGTGCGGAAGCGGTGGGCGCGCTTTGTCATCTCGCGGACAAAATCCTGCGCGTCCTCGGTATTGGGTCCCTGCATGGCACCGATCACGAGCGTCGACACATGATCCCGCTGCTCAATCCAAAAGATGATCTGATAGAGATGCGTCCCGTTCACATCCATCATCACAGAGAGCAACCCCTCCTTGCGCTGTCCCGGCTCGAATTTCAGACAGGCATTCCACTCTATATCCATCTCCTGTGACCGCCAGATTTCGCGTGGACGCTCGAGTGCGAGATCGACAAAATCTGCAGGCTTCAGACGTGCTTCAAGAAAGGCATAATGATCCTTGATGAGTGCGATCCGCGTGCCCACGGTCGATCCCGCATAAAAAAAGGCACGCGTCGCCTGCTCGAGCGGAAACGGGTTGCGCTCGTAGACGGCACGCCGCGCTTCTGTTTCCTGAAAGAATTCGTACAGTTCGCGCAGCTGCTTCCTGTGCAGGAGTCCACGCACCATAAAGACGAACGCACGATGGCGCTCACGCGGGTTTTCCCAACGATAGGCACGTCGTGCAACGGCACGAATCTCAGCAATCATGACAGCTCTCCCATATGGCGATTGGTCTTGTCAAGGTAGTAGAGCTTCACATACTTCGCCATCGTATAGAAATAGTGGAATACAGAGAGGATGAATCCGATCCGCCCGTCAAGGAATCCCCCCCGCAGGATATACATACGGAAGCTCGCCCAGACAGGGTGCAGGATCATATCTGCCAGATTTGCGCGCCGCCCCGCATTGTATGATTTCTGTGCCGCAAGCGTGGTATAGGTGTTCAGCTTGCCCAGATAGTGCGTCCAGTCACGATAGGGATAGTGAACGAGGTACTCTTCCCGTGGAAGCCTGACCTCCTGGCAGGAATGGCAAATCTTTGGATGGACAAGCCCCGTGACGCTCGTCCCCTCGCGCGGCAGAAGCCGGACAACATAGTCGGGAAACCAGCCGCCATGGCGGAGAGGCTGCTCAAAGTAATAGCTCAGGCGCGCATTTACATAGGCATACCGCCGGTCATCGGCGCTCACAATGGCAGCGATGTGCGCGGCAAGCCTTGGCGATACACGCTCGTCCGCATCCAGGAAATAGATCCAGTCACACGCGGCCTGTCCGACGGCAAAGGTCTGCTGTGCCCCCCAGTCGCCCGCAAGGGCACGCTGGACGACACGCGCACCAAGACCGCGCGCAATCTCTGCCGTCCGATCTGTACTGAAATCATCAATGACGACGACTTCGCCGGCAAAGGCAGCACTACGGATGCAGTCTTCTATATTCTTCTCCTCGTTTCTTGCGAGAATGAGTACCGATAGATTCAAAGCCATCATGCTGTCCTTTCCTGCCGTCAGTCTCGTCTTCCCATGATCTCCACGATATGTCCGGCAAAACGCGCGGGCGCATAGTCGGCTGCTGCCCGCGAAAGAGCCTCGTGCCACTGCGGCGCACGGCTGTCGTATGCGTTGATGAAGCCCTCTAACGCCTCCTTGAGCGCCTGCATATCCCCGCTCGGAAACGTCTGTCCGATCGGATACGCTGCAAACACCTCGGGATTCATATCATCGCTCGTAAGGACGGGCTTCTGAAAGCCGATCGCCGTGAAGAGCATCGCGCCCCAGTGGTAGCGGTAGCGCGGCGCAGAGTACGGCAGGAGGAGCGCATCCACCGCCGCGATCGCACGCTGCCACTCCGCACCGATCAGTCCGCGATGCAGGAAGGTGATGCCCCGTCCCTCGTATGCCGCAATGATGCGCTCGAACTCCGCCGCATCCTCCTCGTGCATCGTCGAGCCCTGCACGAGGAGACGGACAGGACGCGTGTACTGCCCCGCGAGATAGACCTTCAGCAGATCCTCGAGCCGCTTCTCCCTGCGGAACTGCCCGAAGAAGCCGATTGTGAGCGTATCCCGCGCACCGGCAGGCGGACGCGGCGGCACATCTATATCGCGCGGAACGAAGGTCGGCGGGGCGATGAGACGGACATTTGCCCGCCGCTCGCCGAATATCGTGTCACCGAACGTGAGCACGACGGGGCGGATGTTCGGAAAAGCTGCCAGCGCATCCGCAGCGCCGAGGAATCGCGGAGCCTCGCTCGGGTTGATGCCGTGCTGGATGAACAGCACGGGCACAGGCGAGCGGCGCAGCACGCTCTGACGCAGGGCGCGCAAATACCGATAGGTCGATGTGGGGACGATGAGCGCATCGAACGCCCCCTTCGCCGCAGCCCCATAGAGTGCGCGATACCATCCGAACCGGCGCCGCTCCCGCTGTACGGAGAGAAACAGCTTGCGGATGCCGCGCGCATTCGTATAGACGACAGGTTCACCGGGAAGGCGATGCACGGGCACATGATAGTCCATGCCGAATCGGAAGCCATCGGGCACATAGAATATGACCTCATGCCCCAGCTGTTGCAGCTCGTCCACCAAAATGCGGTCGAAATCGACCTCATGCCCGCCCGGCGTCATGATGTTCTCAAATATGGCGATTCTCATGCCTGTATCTCCACTATTCCTATTCGATTCCATTCCGCGCGGCTGTGCCTGCGATCATACAGCTTTACATATCTATGTAGCGCCTTGTTCCAGCAAATACTGTTCAAACTCTGCCTGATTCATCGTATACACCTGACGAAACAGATAGCCCTTGAAGCGATCCAGACCGAAGAGGATGAAGTTCCTTTTCCCCAATGCTCTGAACGCCTTATAGATTGCCGTTCGTGATTTCGAGTTTTGAGGACTCTGCCGCTTCGATTCCTCTTCAAGCTTTGGAAATTGAATACCTTGTCGCTCCAGACTTTTTTTCGTCTGAGACGTATGATTTTCTTCGTCATATTTATCTGCATTATAGACCAGTATATAGTCCATATGCTCCCGTGTATAGGAGATGTTCTGCTTGAAATCCGGATGACAATACGAAAGATCAAATTTATCATCGAAAAGCATGAGCAAACTATCATATACTTTGAAAATAATCTTATTATTTCCCTCCTCATCGATTTTCCCATTCTTGAATTCGATGAACACAGCATGGTCTACATCCAACCACAGTGCATCATTGGAGCAGGGTGTCTGTGTCAGTTTCGGCAGGTACTTCTTGACATACCACTTTTTCAGTCCATCAAAGTTAAAAATCTGCATAGGGCTGTCACACATATATTCTTTTTGATCGCTGTCATAGGAAGCCTTATGCAGTGTTGTACGACAATCTCGAAAATATGCAGGCATTTTTGTCATAACATTCAATGCCTCATTCGGAGTTCGGCGCGAAGATTTTCTAACACCTGTACGGGATTTGACATCTTCTCATAGATTTTGTCAATTTCATTGGAAACATC
>CAUVFG010000157.1:0-3659 GCA_963551125.1 uncultured Selenomonas sp.
ATGTCACCTACGACTTCAGTCTTGCCGGATGGCAGGGCAAGCGTCGCGGTCTCAGTGGCGACCTTGGCGTCAAGTGGATGTTCTAAAATCTAATAGGTAGACTTCTATCGACTCTGCATGGGATTTCCTGTGCAGAGTCTTTTTTGCAATAAAATGGGACTGCGCTGCATAGAAAAAAGCGCAGGAAATCGCTTTCCTACGCTTTCAGGTCTAACTTTTTGGGGGCACTACATTCAGCTTCGTAGCGCAGCCCTGTTATTTTTGCAGGTCAACCGTATCGAGTACGGCTTCGCTCACTGTCTCACATCGGATATGAAGCCGATGCGCATCCGCCTCCAGATAGAGATAGTTGGAGGGGGTCGGATTTGCCCCCGCCACGATGTCGTATGCTTCAGGCGGCACGTCGAAATACTCGTTCCCCGCAGGTCCTGCGAGGAGGTAGAGCGTACCGTTCATATCTGTCTGACGCGCACGCATTTGGCGGCGGCGATACGCGTGGACGTGTCCCGAGATGACGAGGTCGATGCCGAGCGCGTCGAATGTGTCGAGGAAAACCTGTCCCACATCGCTGATGCCGTGATTCGTTTCCTGCTCCACCTGATACTCGCCGTACGAGAGGATGTCCTTATGCATGAGGACGATCTTCCACGGCGCGGTGCTCGCCGCTGCGTCGCGTATGAGCCAATCCATCTGCTCACGTTTCAGTGCCGCGCCGCGCTCCTCGGCTTCGAGGAACTGTGTATCGAGCACGATGCAGTGCACGATGCCAACGTCAAAGGAGTAGTAGTGTCCGCGAAAATCACGGCTCCCATTGTCGGGCAGGGCAAAGGTCGTGAGATAGCGGACGGGCGGGACGGCCGTCCAGCTCAGCCCGTAGTATTCGTGGTTGCCGAGGACGGGGACATGGACATGGCGGGCGAGGGGAGCGTCCGCGTCCTCCATCGCCTCGAAGAACGAGCGCCAGTGCCATGCAGACTCGCCATTGTCCGTGAGGTCGCCGACGATGGCGGCAAAGTCCGCATTCGGGTGACGCTGCCATGCCGCATGATAGACATCGCGCCACACATCGTAGCTTTCGCCGCATTGGCTGTCCGAAAAGAGCAGGGCGCGCATGGGGTTGTTTTCGGGTATCGGCAGGAGGGGAATCCATTCTGTTGCGCCGTTCGGCTCTATCACGCGGTACGATACATTGTCCGACACGGGAATCTCCGTATGATAGATGAACTGTATCTCGCCGTCCATCATGAGATAGCGATAGGCGGGGGCGTACGCGTCTGTTTTTCCGTCTGCGCGCGATACTTCAACGCGCACATCTTGGAGCAGCTGCGGACTGTCCCACTGGATCATGCGCGTGCGCGCGGGGTGTGCCGTCACGATCTGACGCAGGTGACGGATGCTGTCTGCGCTGGCGTGGGCGGAGCGGGACGAAAAGAGACCGCCAAAGCCCATGGTGAAGATGGTGCTCATGGCAGTCTGCAAAAACGAGCGGCGCGTCATTTTTTTTTCTCCATTTCCTGTGTGACAGCTTCGGTACGCATGAGATTCTTTTCGTAGCGGATGGCAGCGAAGATCAGAATGCCTGCACATATAACGACGATAATGAGTCGCGTATTGTCCTCCTGCTGCATGATGATGTCATGTCCGATGATCGCCTCGATTCCCGTCGAGGGGAATTTGCCGACGAGGGATGCGAGTACATAGTCGCGCAAGCGGATTGATGAGAGCGCACCGATGGCGTTCATGACGGCAGAGGGGAGATAGGGTACCATGCGCCCGATCAGCATGATGATGAAGCCCTTACTGCCGCTGTACTGATCGACCTTTGCGAGGAAGGGGCTCTTCGCGATTGCCTTTTCCGCCGCCTCACGGAAGTAAAAGCGCATGAGGACGAACGCAATCGTCACGCCGACGGTCTCCGCGACGCAGGAGAGGATGATGCCGGGCACGATGCCGAAGAGGATGACGTTCGCTGTCGAGAAGATGACGGCGGGCGGGAAGCCGAGCGCATTCGTAAAGAGGGTGAGGAGGAAGGCGAAGACGATCGCCCCCTCGCCGAACGAGCGGATGTACTCCACCGTCGCGGGGATGTCGCCGCTCGCGAGCAGGGCGAAGAGCTCGGGCAGGAACTCCGGCGCAATGAGGTGGATGATGACAAAGAGCAGGATGATCGCAAGCGCCGCGCCGATCTTCAGGACACCCATGCCCATCTGTTGTTTCATGAAAAGACGAACCTCCTAGGTCGTAAGCACCATGGCGAGCGCACCGAGAACGAGCGCAATGCTGAAGCCCTGCATGGCATTTGCAATGCTCTGTCCATAGGTGCGGGAGAAACGCACGACAATTTTTCGCAGCTCGAACATCAGGAAGGAGAGGCAGAAGAAGATGAGCGATAGATCCCCCTCCGTCCAGCCGTAGGCAAAAATCAGAGAGGTGAGGACGATGCCCGTCTGCTCGCCGCGTGAGAAGATACGTTCCGGCTCCTTTGCGCGCTCGCGCGCGTCAATATCCGCACGCGTCAAAGGAATGCCCATCTCATCTACCTTTTCTTGATCACGGTCAAAAAAGCGGTAGTGGAATCCCATGATGCGTCACCTCCGTTGATGTCAGGTTGCAATGCGCCGCTGTGTGGGAGATTGATTTGGCTTTGGGAGGTCGGGGCGCTTGTTGGGCTTTATTCCCGGTTTTTCCGGCGGGGGCTGAACGGGCGGATTCGGCGTGCTCGGTGTCGGGTGCGCGGGGCGCGTCATGCCGTTCCTGCGCTGTGCCTCCTCCATCTGCTGACGAATGCGCGCACGCTGCGCCTCCTGCTCCTCACGTTCGTGCTGTGCAATGCGCAGACGCTCTGTCTGCATCTCCTCGGAGGCATAGTAGAGTCGTGCTTGCTGTACGATGTCAGGCAGCTGTGCATAGAGATAGCGTCCGGGGCAGGCGGTTGCATTCAGGTCGCGATGTCCCTTCACCGTACCCTGCCACCGTGGGTCAAGCTGATAGACGGTGCAGAGTGAGGCGATGAGACGCGCCGCTGCCGCCGTCTGCGCTTCGGTTGGATCACCCAGCTCAAAATTGCCGGCGAGATTGATGCCGACGGTATGGCGGTTCTCGCCGTAGACATGCGCACCAACCGTGCCGAGCGGACGTCCCTGTTCGATTGTGCCGCCCTTGCGGATGAGGAAGTGGTAGCCGATGCCCGCCCAGCCCTGATTCAAATGCCATTCATGCACGGTCTCCGCCGAGACATCGTCGTTGTTCGGCATGCCGATATGATGGACGACGATACAGTCCGTTACCAAGCGATTTTCAAGTGCGCCAAATGTCAAATGCGTCTGCCGTACTGCCACGCCCGGCAGCATGGATGGGATGTACCACGACGCTTCGGCGGCGGTGGGAAAGAAGGGGAAGACGGCGGCGCCGATGCCGAGGAGGGCGAGTCGGCGCAGAAATTCTCTACGATTCATGTGGGATCTCCTGATAGATATACGTTTGGTCACTGAGATGGAGCTCCGTGTCATGAAGGGCGAAAAGGGTCGAGCGATGCCCGACACTGATCATGCTCGCGGCGGGGAGTTCCTGATGCAGCAGTTCATACAGTGCGCGTTCGCGCGGCTCATCGAGGGCGGATGTCGCCTCGTCGAGGAAAATCCAGTCGGGTCGGATGAGCA
>CAUVFG010000158.1:0-3654 GCA_963551125.1 uncultured Selenomonas sp.
CTCGCCGATGTAGAGCAGATTGCAGTGGACGCTGGAAAGGATTTCCATTTCACTCTCACTGAGAGTAACGAATGCACTGCCGTTCCGATCAACATCGACAACACGATCCTCCAGTGCTTCCACGCCGAAGATATTTCTGCGCGCCGTCGGTAGCGAACCGAGCACTCCCGCAACAGGGGATCCGGCGATGAGATCTTTTGCCTCCTCCGGTATTTCCCCGTAGATCATGCAGTAGAGCAGACATTTCTGTGAAAGCAGCGCTGCATCCTGCTCTGCATAGACAGAAAAGCCATCCTCGTCCCCATCGTAGGAGTAGTAGGACGATATGCCGCCACCGCGCCTACGGTAGTCGCCATGTACCTTGTAGATACAGGTATTATCAACTGCCTGTGCGAGCGCTGTGCCGCTCGGCAGTTCGCGCACCGTCTCCCGCGCCAGCCCTGCAAGATCGACCATATTCGCATAGCCCATCTCGCGCGTGTTGCCGCCGTAGTTCTCGGCGCGCTGCGCCGCGCGGTCAAGCGCAGAGAAAAATGACGGTGACAGACTTCCCGCTCGCGCGAGAGCCTCGCGGCTGTATGCCTCATAGGCAGAGCGCAGCGCCGGCAGACGCGCGAGATCGATCACGGAGAGTGTAGCCTCCTCCTCCGTATCCTCCTCCGCGCAACCCGCCATATAGGTGTCGCAGATCACTTCACCTATGCCGGCACCACCCATTGCAGGATTCGCAGCGAGCGCACCGACCCATGCGTCATAGTTCCAGCCGTTGCCCGGCTCCATCTCCTCCGACGCCACCATGTAGCGGGCATAGCCCTCGAGTGACGCCGCCGTCTCATAGCTTGCCATGAGACAGGCATCGAAACCGATGAGTTCATAGGGAGGCTCTGCCGGAGCCGCGCCATAGACCGCCGAGAATGCAGCCCGTATATCGTTGAGGCGCAGCATATTACCCGTCCGCTCATCGGCGCAGACCCCCGCAGCACTCCCGCCGCCATGATCCCAGAAGACAAATACGTTGTGATCGGCGGAGAAATTCTCCGCGCCGTAGCGCAGGAAGTTCTCCAATGTCCGCTCATCGCCCATATCGCCATTCTTCATCGCGACAACCCGATGCAGTCCGTCCACATCGTAGAGATAGAGATTCAGCTCATTTGAACGGAACTCGTCGTTCTGCCATTCACGCGTCCCGCCCGCGAGGATCAGCACGCGCACATTGGGCGGAAGCTCCGTCTCGAGCAGTTCCTCAATATCTGCCGATGCAGCACCGTATTCCGACTCGAGATCGGAGCCGCAGACGTACCACGAGATGAGCCATGTGTCGTCAGCGTTGTAGACATTCGGAAAACGTGACCCTGCCTTGGTCACCTCTTCATCCGCGCAGCTCGAAAAAACGAGCGTCAGGAACAAGAATGTGAGCACAAGGCGCAGTGTACGAAAGTGCTGCTGCATACGGTCTGCATCCCCCTTCGTCTGCCCCCCTCATAGGGAAGCACTGATAAATTTAGCACTACCATCTTGACGCATCTTTTTTGCCCGCACTTCGACCTCGAACCTCCACAGAGCACCACTCTGCGTCCGGTTTGCCTCCTTGACAGGACAAAAAATCTGCACCAATCCGACGGACTTCATTTTATCAGCGATTCCGTAGGAATTACTCGCCGTCGAGGAACTTCTTAATCGCCTGTGGATCCTTCGGTGCCCAGTGGAGCGTCTTGCCGTCGTCGCTCTTGACGAGCTCGCAGGTCACATCGAGCGTCTTTTCGTCATCATACGGCATCTCATCAATCACTGCACGCAGCGTCTCCATCGCCCCCTGCTGGTAGACGGGATCCGTGCGGACATCGACACCCTGCTGCTGTGCCAGACCGATGTAGACCCCCATCGCAACGACATCCGCGTTCTGTTCCATCTGTGCGCTTGCACCCTTGGAGTCAATCGGTGTCGCCGTCAGCTCGACTACAGGGTTCTTGGCATCGTCCTTCTTGACTTTCGCCTTGAGCTCCATGTTTGCCTTGCGATCTGCGATATAGTAATCCGTAATCGCAACAGCATTGTCATGGGACAGCATCATGCTCTTGAACATCTCATCCGTCTCACTGTGGAGCGCTTGGCTGATCTGCTCCTTCTGTGCTTTCGTCATCCCCGTTGCTTCGGTCTTATCCGTATCTCCATACGCATAGAGCTCGGCGTAGGCAAGTACCGCCTTGTCCGCAGAATCCTTCGGCTTGTCGTCACCGCAGCCTGCAATGAGGAATGTCGCTAGAATCGCAACAAGCGGAAGAAGCAATTTCTTTGCAAACATGAATTTTTTCATAATTCAACGTCTCCTTTACAACGAATACAATACTCGGAAAGCAGCGGCGGCCATGAACCGGCCGGATGCATCCCCGCTTCTTTCCGTCTCCTAATTATTGCAAAAAAATAAACTTCCCGCAATAGAATTGCAGAAAGTGATGTTTTCTTACATGAAAGTGATGGATTTGGAGAATATAAATTAAGAACAATGCCTTTTGTATCGAATAACGACTATTTATTGAGCAAATACTGCATGTAGCTCACCCGCACTACGCCACGTCGCCGCTGGCTGATGGGAATCTGTGCGCCGTTCGTGAGCACGAATTTCTCCTTCTCCATGCGTTCGATCTTATCCATATTGACAAGGATGCGGTGATAGCATTCGAGAAACCGCCCATCGTGCATCAGCTGCTCCGACGCCCACTCGTATGTGTAGGGTCGCGTAAAGCAGAGTCCCTGCTTCGCAAAGGCGATGTGAAGACGCCCGCCATCGAGGTCGACATAGAAGATCTTATCGAAGACGATTTCGATCGGGTGTCCATTATACTGCATCGAGAGGGCTTTTTCCGCCTTCTCATGACGCGCAAACACGCGCCTAAGCGCAGCATGGAACGCCTCCTCGTCCACGCTCACGGGCTTTAGGAAATACCCATCGGCAAAGACACGATATCCCTCCATTAGATATTCCTCACTGCTCGTGAGGAAGATGATGCCCACCTCCGCATTCACGCTGCGGATGCGGCGCGCAGCCTCCATTCCGCCGAGCCCGGACATACGGATATCGAGCAGCAGGAGATCATAGGGACTTCGTTTGAATGCTGCGAGTAGGGCTTCTGCCGTATGAAAGATTACAATCTCGGCATGTATCGCCTTGTCTGCCCAGTATTTTTCGAGCATCTCCATGAGATACATACGCACTGCAGTGCATACCTCCGGCTCATCGTCCAAAATTGCGATACGCATACGCCGCTCCTTTGCCTTTGTCCGCTTCCGTATATTTGACGAATCTTAATATTGCATTGTATAATACCACAAAACGAAGGAAAGGAAAACTACCGTGATAGAATATTATCTCGACATCATCTTCTCAACCACCCTGCTGTTGGTTTCCATGCTGCCATCCGTCTACCTGCGCTATCTCCCCTTTCGTTCTGTTCTCGATGCGCATAAACGAAACTATCTTCTGCATGGCTATGCCATCATTTTTTTTCTTGAGATTACAGGCACTCTCTTCCTCTTATGCGACGGGGTCATCCCATACAATTTTCCAACCTTTAAAATCATATGGATATTCCTCGGTTATCTCCCGTATTTTATCCTCAATCTGATCCTCATTCGCCCCTATGTCGCGCAGCATTT
>CAUVFG010000159.1:0-3630 GCA_963551125.1 uncultured Selenomonas sp.
GGGATGAGCCGCTCATCATGCTCGACAGCAATTTTTTCATCGACCGCCTCGTGCAGGACGCGTACGGGCGTGCGGGCGAAAAGCCGAACGTCATCCACTACTCGCCCTACCTCCACACGGTCAAAAACCTCGTGCACGCAGGCATCGGCTCGACCTTCCTCGCACGGCCGTCCGTGCTGCCGACGGACAACTTCGTCCAGATCCCCCTGCTCGATCCCATCTTTATCAACAGCGGGCTTGTCACGAAGAAGGGACGCCAGACCTTTGACGATGTGCGGATCGTCATGAACTACCTGCGCGCCCTGACGAAGAAACTGCTTGGCGGCGGGAAGAAGAAAACCGTCTGACGACGGCGGTGTTGTCAGACGGAATGAATGCGTGTGTTTACGAAACGGTCAAGGAATCGCTGATAAAATGTAGTCTGTCGGATTGGTACAGATTTTTGTCCTGTCAAGGAGACAAATCGGACGCATAGCCAAAGCTATGTCGAGGATCGAGGGCGCAGTGCGGGCAAAAAAGATGCGTCAAGATGGCTCGGCGGAATTTATCCGTGCTTCCTTTACATTTCGACGCAGAGAGGCTATGATGGACTTGACAATCGGAGGTGAGTGGGTGAGACAGACGAAACGCACCTACAAGGATTCACTCTTTCGGGATATTTTCAACAACGAAAAACGTCTGTCCGAGGTCTATACGTCGCTTGTGGGCAGTGCAGCAGAGCCCTCCGAGATTCGGATCACAACAATGGACGAGACGTTTTTCAGCAGTGAGAAGAACGACGTGAGTTTTCTCGTGCGGGATCGTCACATTATCCTGCTTGAGCATCAGAGTACTGTAAATGAGAATATGCCGCTGCGTCTCCTCTGGTACATCGCGGAACTCTATCGTCAATACGTTGACCCCAAAGCCCCCTATCGGGGAAAGCGGATTTCTCTCCCCGCGCCCAAGTTCTATGTGTTTTACAACGGTCGTGCACCAATGCCGGCGGAGTGGCAGCTGCGCCTGTCCGATGCCTTTGGCGAGACTGTGGGGGCGATGGAGCTGATCGTCGATGTCCTCAACATCAATGAGGAGGCGGGACACGAACTTCTTGAACACTGTTGCCCACTCCGTGCATACAGTGCCTTTGTTGCGCAGGTGCGCACCTTGACGCGGACGGGCAGGCCTCTCGCGGAAGCAGTTCCTGAGGCAATTCGCTATTGCATCGAAAACAATTACCTGCCGGACTATTTTACAGAGAAATTGGAAAAGGAGGTCTTTGACATGGTGAATTTTGAGTGGGACGAAGAACTTGCACGACAGGTGCGTGCCGAGGAGGCATGGGAGGATGGCATGGAGCGTGGAATGCAGCAAGGGATGCAGCAGGGGATGCAGCAGGGGATGCAGCAGGCTCTTGCCGCCTCTATTGGACATGTGATGAAGAGTATGAATTTCTCTGTGGAAAAGGCGATGGACGTGCTGCAAATTCCCGCAACAGAACGTGCGAAATATGCGGCACTTGTGCGTGGCTGAAACGACGTGCACGTCACGCAACAAAATAAGGGAAGCGCTGATACATTCAGATGTGCCATTTTGACGAATCTTTTGGCGCTCATTTCGCCCTTGATCCTCCGCATAACCCTCTGCTATGCGATTGATTTGCCCCTTTGTTCGAAAAAATCTGCCAATGTGAGGGATCGTTTTATCAGCAACGCCGAAGGAATCCTCTGCCCCCGTCTTTCAACATTTAGTATGCAAAGGCGGGGGCTTTGTGTTATAATGAAACGAATACTGTCTTTCAACAGCTGATTGCGCTATTATCAGACACAGGAGTGTGAAACTACTTGTTCGGAATATCTTCGATTCTCAAACGCTTCCTTGGCGACAACAATGACAAGGAGATCGCGCGCTACCGCGAGATCGTCGCGCAGATCAACGCGCTCGAGCCAACGATGATGAACCTCACGGATGACAAACTCACGGGTTACACGCGCAAATTTCGCGAGCAGCTCGCAGAGGGCGTGACGATGGAGGAGATCCTGCCCGAGGCGTTCGCCGTTGTGCGCGAGACCTCGCGCCGCGTGCTTGGAATGCGCCACTTCGACGTGCAGCTCATCGGCGGCATCTGCCTCCACGAGGGTCGCATCGCCGAGATGCGCACAGGCGAGGGCAAAACCCTCGTCGCGACTACGGCGGTCTACCTCAACGCACTCGCGGGCAAGGGCGTCCACATGGTCACGGTCAACGACTACCTCGCGCGCCGCGACAGCGAGTGGATGGGCAAGCTCTACCGCTACCTCGGACTTTCGGTCGGACTGATTGCACACAACATGGACTTCCCAGAGCGCAAGGCGGCGTATGCGGCGGACGTGACCTTCGGCACGAACAACGAGTTCGGCTTTGACTACCTGCGTGACAACATGGTGCTCTCTGAGGGGCAGATGGTACAGCGGCCGCTTCACTACGCCATCGTTGACGAGGTGGACTCCATTCTCATCGACGAGGCGCGTACCCCGCTCATCATCTCGGGCCCCGGCACGAAGTCCACGGACAACTACCGCGTCATGGCGGAGGCGGTGCGCCACCTGAAGGAGGGCGAGGACTACACGGTCGATGAGAAGCAGAAGACCGTCGCGCCCGCCGACTCCGCCGTGCCCAAGATCGAAAAGATCGTGGGCATCACAAATCTCTATGCGCCCGAGAACATCGAGCTCTCGCACTGCTTTACGGCGGCACTGCGCGCGAAGGCACTGATGCACCGCGACCGCGACTATGTTGTCAAGGGCGACGAGATCGTCATTGTGGACGAGTTCACGGGTCGTCTGATGGAGGGACGGCGTTACTCCGACGGGCTTCATCAGGCGATCGAGGCGAAGGAGGGCGTGAAGATCCAGCGCGAGTCGCAGACCCTCGCGAGCATCACCTTCCAGAACTACTTCCGTATGTACGACAAGCTCGCGGGCATGACGGGCACGGCAAAGACGGAGGAAAACGAATTCCTCAAGATCTACAACCTCCCCGTCATCGTCATCCCGACGAACAAGCCCGTGCAGCGCATCGACGAGCCGGATGTCATCTACAAGACGAAGGCGGCGAAGTACCGCGCCGTCGGCAGAGCCGTCAAGGAGATCCACGAGACGGGGCAGCCGATCCTCATCGGTACGACCTCGATCACGCAGTCCGAGGAGATGTCGAACGTCCTCAAGAAAAACGGCATCCCGCACGTCGTTCTGAATGCAAAGTTCCACGAGAAGGAAGCCGAGATCGTCGCAAATGCGGGGCAAAAAGGCGCGGTTACCATCGCTACGAATATGGCGGGACGCGGCACGGACATCAAGCTCGGCGAGGGTGTCGAGGCACTCGGCGGGCTATACATTGTTGGTACAGAGCGCCACGAATCGCGGCGCATTGACAATCAGCTGCGCGGACGCTCGGGTCGTCAGGGCGACCCCGGCGCGTCGAAGTTCTTCCTCTCGCTCGAGGACGATCTCATGCGTCTCTTTGCCTCTGACCGCATTGCGGGCATCATGGACCGCCTCGGCATGGAGGAGGACGAGCCGATCGAGCACAGCATCATCACGCGGTCGATCGAGCACGCGCAGAAGAAGGTCGAGGCGCGCAACTTCGACATCCGCAAGCACGTCCTCGAGT
>CAUVFG010000160.1:0-3621 GCA_963551125.1 uncultured Selenomonas sp.
AGATTCCGCATTTGTATCATCTGAACGGGCAGTGCACGGAAGAAGTCCTGCCATGCGGCAAGCTCCTCCGCGCGATCCGTGAAGCCCGGAAAGTGCAGGAGGTTCAGCGAGACGTAGACGCCGTGATCGAGTGCATAGCGCAGTGATTCCTTTACATTGTCGAGCGGATAGCTTGCGCGGTAATAGGCATCATAACTCTCATTGCGCGCACTGATGATGGAGACGCGCAGGGAGTCGAGCCCCGCATCTACAATTTTTTTCATCCCCTCGGGAACCCCCGCATTCGAGTTCATATTGATCTGTCCGCGCTGCGTTACGGCGCGAATCCTACGAATCCCCTCGGCAATCCGATCCGCCGCAAGCGACGGCTCGCCCTCGCAGCCCTGACCGAAGCTGATAATTCCATCAGGCGCAATGGAGAGATGATAGATGCCGACCTCAGCGATTTCCTCCGGCGTCGGAGAAAATGTGATGCGCTCCTGCGGCGAGGGGCAGCACTCCGCGCTCTGGAGAGAGATACAGCCAAGACAGTTCGCATTACAGACGGGCGATGTCGGTACGCCGCATTCCCAACGTCTGTAGAACAGATTCTGCGCCGTCAGACAGTGATAGTTCAGAGAGCAGTTCCCCACCTGCTCTACAATGCGGTTGTTCGGGAGCTCCTTCATTGTACGCCGCACGAGTTTTTTGAGTTCCTTTCCATTGTAGTTGGCAGGGTCCCATTTCTCGTTTTCATCCGTGTAGACGGCAGCAGCGCAGAGCTCCCCGTGATGGGAAACGACAGCGGTATATCCGTAGAGCGGCAGCGGCGCAGCGTCCTCCATGCGGTCGAATGCGGGCAGATGCGTGCGCGTATAGCCCTGCGGCAGAATCGCGGCGATCGCTGTCCCCGCAAGACGTACCTCCGTACCATGCGCGTCCTGCCCTACACCGGAATGCTCCGGCATAAACATAAGGTCGGCGCTCTCGGGGAGCGGGATGAGATCGGCTGCTGTGAGCATGACATTCTGCGCACCAATGCGCCCCATCCCAGACACGCCCTCCGCCTCGCAGATATTGCCACGGCGGTCGGCATAGACCGCCGTAATCTCACTCTGCGCTGCGCGCTTCGCTGCTTTCGCCTTCATGACACTCCTCTTGTTTTTGCGCCTTCTTCTTGTGCGGATTGTAGCGATTCATCGCAAGATCCACGCCATCCGTCACAATGCACTCGACGGCGGGCAGGAGATAGCTGATTGCCTCGCGGATCTTTGGCACATCTTCCGACGAAAACGGCGCAAGAACGTGGTTGATAACCGTCCATCCTGCGGGTGGTCGCCCGATTCCGATGCGGACGCGCGCAAAGTCCTCGCCGCCCACATGCGCGATGACGGACTTGATGCCGTTGTGCCCGCCCGAGCTGCCCTTCTTCCGAATGCGCACCATCCCCGCAGGGATGTCCATGTCATCGTGAACGACTGTCAGATCATCCGTCTCCATCTTATAGTAGGAGAGCATGGAACCGATTGCCTCGCCGCTGTTGTTCATGTAGGTCAGCGGCTTTACGAGAAAGACCTTCTCGCCGCCAATGCGTACCTCGGTCATGGCAGAGAAAAAATCCTCCTTCCATGCGGGTGCATTCAGATGATCCGCCAGCGCATCCACGAGCATAAAGCCGACATTGTGCTTCGTATGGGCATACTCTGCACCGGGGTTGCCGAGTCCCGCAATGATTTTCATAGGTTACTCCTTCGTCGGATCGCCAATCAGGAAGAGATAGGCAAGCACGACAATGCCGAGCGCAATGCGGTACCAGCCGAACGCCGTGAAATCATTGCGCTTGATGTAGCGCAGGAGGAATTGAATCGAAAGAATGGAGACAACGAATGCCGTCACCATGCCGACAGCGAGGATCAGGAGCTCCGTGCCCGTGTAGTTCCAGCCGAATTTCACGATTTTCAGAAAGGACGCACCGAACATAACGGGAATCGCGAGGAAGAAGGTGAACTCTGTCGCAACGTAGCGGCTTGCGCCGAAGATGATGCCGCCGAGAATCGTCGCCCCCGAACGGCTCGTACCCGGTACGAGTGAGAGCACTTGAAACATACCGATGATGAACGCCGTGCGGTAGTCGAGTTTTGCAAGGTTCTCCACGCGCGGTGTACGGCGCTTGTTCCAGCGCTCGACCACGATGAAGAGCACGCCGTAGAGAATCAGCATGGCGGCGACCACGGGCGCATTCATGAAATGCTCTTCCATATATTTGTTGAAGGCGAGTCCGATCACGGCAGCGGGCAGACAGGCGACGATGACCTTGCCCCAGAGGTCGAGCGTCGCACGCCGCTCCGCCTGCGACTTGCTCTTTAGAAACGGATTGAGCTTCTCCGCATTCAGCACAACGACGGCGAAAATCGCGCCGAGCTGGATCACGACGAGGAACATGTCCATGAACGCCGTCGATACATCGAGTCGGATAAACTCATCGACGAGGATCATGTGCCCCGTGCTGGATACGGGCAGCCATTCTGTCAGCCCCTCCACAATGCCCAGAATGACGACCTTTATCAGTTCTATCAATGAAATATCCACAGTAAATATACTCCTCCTCTGTCATGGGAAATCCCGCCTATTATAGCACAGTTCGCGCGTTTCTGCACAGATGTTCAAAGAAAAAAGGCTGCCGCAGCAGCCCTTCTTGATACAATTCTACGCTTACACCAACCCGTGTGCGAGCATAACATCTGCAACCTTTGCAAACGCCGTGATGTTCGCACCCGCGACGAGATCGTCGGGATCGGCATAGAGCTCCGCATTCTTCTTTGCGTCGCGATAGATGTGGCTCATGATCTTGCGGAGACGCTTGTCCACCTTCTCAAACGTCCACTGACGACGCTCGGAGTTCTGCGACATCTCAAGCGCGGAGGTCGCAACACCGCCTGCATTCGCCGCCTTTGCTGGAGCAAAGAGCACCTTGTGGCTCTGGAAGTATGCAATCGCATCGAGCGTGGACGGCATATTTGCGCCCTCACCGACGGCCTGCACGCCGTTTGCAACGAGCTGCTTCGCGGACTCCAGATTGATCTCGCTCTGTGTCGCGCACGGCAGGGCAATATCACACTTCACCGACCAGACACCGCTGCAGCCCTCATGATACTCCGCATGCGGATGCGTCGCCACATACTCCTTGATGCGCGCGCGGCGGACTTCCTTGATGTCCTTCACGGCTGCGAGGTCGATGCCGTTTGGATCGTAGATGTAGCCGTTCGAGTCGGAGCAGGTCACAACCTTCGCTCCGAACTCCTGCGCCTTCTCGATGGCGTAGATCGCAACGTTACCCGCACCGGAGACGACGACTGTCTTGCCCGCGAGGTCGATGCCCTTCGCCGCGAGCATATCCTGCACAAAGTAGAGCAGACCGTAGCCCGTCGCCTCCGTACGCGCAAGGCTGCCCCAGTAATCCGTGCGCTTGCCCGTCAGGACGCCCGCATCATAGGAGTCACGGATGCGCTTGTACTGACCGAAGAGATAGCCGATCTCGCGCCCGCCGACACCGATGTCGCCCGCCGGAACATCCACGTTCGGTCCGATGTGACGATAGAGCTCCGTCATGAAGCTCTGGCAGAAGTTCATGACCTCGTTGTC
>CAUVFG010000161.1:0-3561 GCA_963551125.1 uncultured Selenomonas sp.
CTTCATGTTTTTTCGTTTTTGCTCTTGACAAATGTCACTACATAACAGGGGCGCCCCAAATGAAGCCTTTATTCCTCTGGCAGCGCCTCATGCAGCACGTCGCCAATCGGCTCGCGGATGACGAGTTCGGCGCGTGCATCGGCGCTCGTCTCGCTCTTGTTGATGAGGATGAGATGCGCGCCCCGGAAGTAGTCGATCAGCCCCGCCGCAGGGTAGACGATGAGCGAGGTGCCTCCGATGATGAGCGTGTCCGCTGCGCGGATTGCCGCGACTGCACCGGCGATGGTGTCATTGTCCAGACGCTCCTCATAGAGCACAACATCGGGACGGACGATGCCGCCGCAGGTGCAGTGCGGCACGGGGCGGTGGTGGAGGATGTAGTCGAGTTCGTAATGCGCTCCGCAGTCCATGCAGTGTGCGCGGCGGATGGAGCCGTGCAGCTCATAGACCGTCTTGGAGCCTGCCGCCTGATGGAGGCCGTCGATGTTCTGCGTCACGATTGCCGCGAGGTGTCCCTGCCGCTCGAGCTGTGCGAGTGCATAATGCCCGGGGTTTGGCTCCGCCGCGAGGTAGACGAAGCGCCGCCGGTAGAAGTCGAAGAACTCGGCGGGATGCGCCATGAGGAAGCTGTGCGACGCCATCTGCTCGGGGGAGAATTCGCGGTGCAGCGTCTCGCTGTAGATGCCGCCCGCGCTGCGAAAGTCGGGAATCCCCGACTCCGTCGACATTCCCGCCCCGCCGAAGAAGACCGCGCGGCGGCTTTCCGTGAGGATTTCTTTGAGTCTTGCAATCTCTTTCATCGTGCCCTCCTTGCTTGACAACTTTTTAAGGAATCGCTGATAAAATAGTCCTGCAGATTGGCGCAGATTTTTCGTCCGATTGAGGCAGCAAACCCAACGCTGCCAAAGCTATGTGGAGGATTTGCGGGCGGAAAGCGGGCAAAAAAGATGCGCTAAGATGGCGGTGCTGAATTTATCAGTACTTCCTAAAAAAAGCCGCCCCCTCGGACGGCTTTGCATTTCCTATGGAGCGGGCGATGGGAGTCGAACCCACCTCTAAAGCTTGGGAAGCTTTCATTCTACCGATGAACTACGCCCGCAAATACGATGATTAGTATAGCGTATCTGTAGGCATTGTGTCAAGTGAATCTTTGCGCACCGTCGTTCTCGCTCCCGTGCGAGCGCCGTTCTTTTTCGAGGAAGACCAGGAGGACGGAGATGTCGGCGGGGGAGACGCCGCTGATGCGGGATGCCTGCCCGATGGAGCGCGGGCGGATGGCGGCGAGCTTTTCTGCCGCCTCAAGGCGCAGGCTCGTAATCGCCGCATAGTCGAGTCCGTCGGGGATACGGCGGCTCTCGAGTCGCTGTGTGCGCGCGATTTGCTCCTGCTGTTTTCGGAGGTAGCCGTCATAGCGTGCCATAATCTCGACCTCCTCGCGCACGTCGTCTGCGAGGGAGGGCAGGTCAAAGAGGGCGGCGAGGCGGCGATAGTCTCCCTCGCGTGCGAGCAGGGCGAAGAGCGTCATCGGGACGCGCAGGGGCGCGATGCCTGCCGCCGCAAGCCGCGCTTCGGCCTCGGCAGAGGGGGTCACCTGCGTTTCCTTGAGCTGCTGCACGGTGCGCTCGATGGCGTCCCGCTTCGCCGTGAAGCGCGCCCAACGCTCGTCTGTGACAAGCCCCATAGCGCGCCCGATGGGCGTGAGGCGCAGATCAGCGTTGTCCTGCCGGAGGATGAGGCGATACTCGGCGCGGCTCGTCATCATGCGGTACGGCTCGTCCGTACCCTTGGTGACGAGATCGTCGATGAGGACGCCGATGTAGCCGTCGCTGCGGCGCAGGATCAGCGGTTCTTCGCCCGTAAGCTCCCGTGCGGCGTTGATGCCCGCAACGAGTCCCTGCGCCGCCGCCTCCTCGTAGCCGCTCGTGCCGTTTGCCTGTCCTGCGGAGTAGAGCCCCGCAATGTCCTTCACGGCGAGGGTCGGGGCAAGCTGCAGTGGGTCGAGGCAGTCGTACTCGATGGCGTAGCCCGGGCGCATGATACGCGCGTGCTCAAGTCCTTCGATGGTCGTGAGGAATGCCTCCTGCACATCGGTCGGCAGGCTGGTGGACATACCCTGCACATATATTTCGTTTGTATGCAGTCCCTCGGGTTCAAGAAAGAGCTGGTGACGCTCCTTGTCGGGGAAGCGTGCGATCTTCGTCTCGACGGAGGGGCAGTAGCGCGGCCCCACGCCCTCGATCACGCCGTTCGCCATCGGTGCGCGGTGGAGGTTTGCGCGGATGACCGCGTGCGTGCGTTCATTTGTATAGCTGAGGTAGCACGGTGTCTGTTCGTCCGGCATCGCATCCGTCAAAAAGGAGAACGCGGGCGCCGTCGGGTCACCTTCCTGGATGGAGGTCTTTGCAAAGTCGATTGTGCGGTGGTCGACGCGCGCGGGTGTACCGGTCTTAAAACGCATGAGCCTGAGTCCGAGCGCGCGCAGGGAGTCCGAGAGCGCCATCGCAGGACGCTGCCCGTTCGGCCCGCTGTCATAGATCGTCTCACCGAGGATGATACGCCCGCGCAGGTACGTCCCCGTGGCGATAATCACGGCGCGCGCCATGAGGCGTTCCCCCGTTTCACAGAGAACGCCTGTGACTCGTGTCTGACCTTCATTTTCTTCGGTGAGAAGCTGCGTGACGAGCAGCTGGCGCACATCGAGATTCTCTGTGTTCTCGACGGTCTCCTTCATGATACGTTGGTAGAGGAATTTGTCCGCCTGCATGCGGAGGGAATGAACGGCAGAACCCTTGCCCGTGTTGAGCAGACGTCGCTGGATGCTCGCCCTGTCTGCCGCAATCCCCATCTCACCGCCGAGCGCGTCGATCTCGCGGACGAGGTGACTCTTGCCGGGGCCGCCGACGGACGGATTGCACGGCATCATGGCGATGTTGTCCAGCGACAGTGTGACAATGAGCGTGCGCTGCCCCAGACGCGCGGCGGCAAGTGCAGCCTCGACGCCTGCATGGCCCGCACCAATCACGATAATATCATAATCTGTAGTGCTGTTCACGTAATGATTTCCTTTTGGTTTTATCACATAAATTGTAGTGCCTTTGTGTTATTCCTTTACCATAAAGTTTACGGGCACCTCGGCGAGATCCGTCTCCATGCGCCGCCAACGAACGCCCGCAGAGTCAAACATCCGCTTGGAGATCTTCGTCGCCTCGCTCGCGGCGTATTTGTCCGAGAGGTAGACGACCTCACGGATGCCGCTCTGGATGATCGCCTTGCAGCATTCGTTGCACGGGAAGAGCGACACGTAGATACGACAGCCCTTCAGTGACGTACTCGCGTTCAGAATGGCGTTCAGCTCGGCGTGCACGACGTAGGGGTATTTCTGCTCGGCGAATTCGCCTGTCCGCCCCCACGGGTACTCACGGTCGTCGCAGCCGTTCGGCATACCGTTGTAGCCGACGCCGACGATGTGCTTGTCCTCGTTGACGATGCACGCGCCGACCTGCGTATGCGGATCCTTGCTGCGGTAGGCGGAGAAGATGGCAACGCCCATGAAGTATTCGT
>CAUVFG010000162.1:0-3497 GCA_963551125.1 uncultured Selenomonas sp.
TCTGGGAGTATCCGCAGGACAACTGGAAGAACCGTGCCGTCTCCTTTATCTACGAGCCCGGCTCGACGTTCAAGGCGATCGTTGCGGGCGCAGCGCTGCAGGAGGGCATCGTCACGCCAAATCAGGTCTTTTACGACCCCGGGTACGTCATGGTCTCGGGGCGGCGCATCCAGAACTGGAGCAATGAAAGCTACGGCGCCGTCACCTTCACCGACATCGTGAAGAATTCGCTCAATACAGGATTTGCGCAGGTTGGCCTCTCACTTGGCGCGGAAAAGCTCATGCACTATACGCGGCTCTTTGGCTTTGGCGCACAGACGGGGATCGATCTGCCGGGCGAGGAGGAGGGCATTCTCTTCAAGCCCGAGGATATGCGTGACTCGGATATTGCGACGACCGCCATCGGGCAGAGCATCGCCGTGACCCCGCTGCAGCTTGTGACGGCGATGTCCGCGATTGCAAATGGCGGCACGCTCATGCGCCCGCATATCGTGCGCACAATCAAGAACCCCGACGGCTCCGTCTATGAGGAGCGCAAGCCGCAGGAGATCCGTGAAACCCTGCAGCGTACGGTGAATCGCACCCTCATCGGACTCCTTGAGCAGGTTGTTGCAACGGGCGGTGGTGCGAAGGCAGCCGTTAAGGGCTACCGTATCGCAGGCAAAACCGGTACGGCGCAGAAGATTCGTCTCGATTCCTCGGGCTATATGGAGGGGCGCTACATCGCCTCGTTCTGCGGCTTTGCACCCGTGGAGGATCCAATCTTTACCGTGCTCGTCATGATCGACGACCCGAGCGGTGGCAATTTCTACGGCGGACAGATCGCGGCGCCTGTCGCTTCGCGTATCTTTGCCCAGCTCCTGCGCTATGCGCATGTCGAGCCGTCGAGCAATCCGTTTTCACAGACGGAGGAAAGCGCAGAGCACACGCACAGTGCTGTGGAGGAGAAGCGCATGGAGGCGGTTGCAACGCTGCCCGAGGGCAAGGCACTCGTACCGAACTTCACAGGCCTCTCCATGCGCGAGGCGGCGCGGCTCGCTGAGCAGCGCGGACTCTTCTTTGAGAGTGAGGGCACGGGTGCGGCCGTCTCGCAGAGCCTCAGCGTCAATGATATTGTGGAGCAGGGGACACATGTGAAGGTTTATTTCAATCCGACCTAAAGTCGTGCATATCAAATGATCTGCGGTACGCAGAAGAATATGTCATCGGTGTCTTTTCAAATGTGGGAGACGCCGGAGCTCGTTCGACAGAGGTACGCAGAGGCGATTGAGGAGCTCGACTGCGATGATGGCGTTCTCTTCCTCTGTGATCTCTTTGGCGGAACACCGTTTAATGAGGTGAGCCGTCTGGTTGCTGCGGATGAGAACTACGGTATTGTCACCGGTATGAATCTGCCCTGCTCATTGACCTTCTGACCGCGCACCGCAAGCTCAATGGATCGCTTGCGGTGCGTGATCTTCTGACAGAGATCAAGCGCATGGCGCATGATGGTATTGCAAGTCTGCATATGGACGATCTCGATGTAGAGGATTTGGCGAGTGGAGTCGCCTCTTAGACACTTGTTCTATCCATGGGAACTGCCGCATGAAAGTTATTTCGTGCGGCAGTTTTTTGTGTCTTCCCCCTTGACATTGACGGAAAAAGATAGTAACATATAAACATACTTTTTCGATATGTTTACTTTTTCAAGGAGATAATTAAAGGAGAATGTATCATGGCGAATATCTATCAGTCGGTGACGGAACTGATTGGGCACACACCTCTGCTTGCGGCAAAGTCGTTTGTAAAGGAATTCGACCTGCCGGCGAATATTCTGGTGAAACTCGAGTATTTTAACCCTGCCGGATCGGTCAAGGATCGCATTGCGATTGCGATGATCGAGCAGGCGGAGCGCGATGGCAAGATTGCGCCGGGTGCGACGCTGATCGAACCGACGAGCGGCAATACGGGCATCGGCCTTGCCGCGGTCGCGGCGGCACGCGGCTACCATGCAATCCTTACGATGCCCGAGACGATGAGTGTTGAGCGCCGCAATCTGCTCAAGGCGTACGGTGCGGAGATTGTACTCACGGACGGGGCGCAGGGGATGAAGGGGGCGATTGCGCGCGCGATCGAGCTGCAGAAGGAGATCCCGAACTCCTTCATCCTGTCGCAGTTCGAGAATCCCGCGAACCCTGCCGTGCATGAGCGTACGACAGGACCTGAGATCTGGGCGGATACAGACGGGAACATCGACGCGTTTGTTGCGGGTGTCGGCACGGGCGGAACTGTTTCGGGCATCGGGCGCTATCTGAAGTCACAGAATCCCTCCATTCACGTTGTTGCCGTAGAGCCGACCAACTCGCCCGTACTTTCGGGCGGCAAGCCGGGGCCGCACAAGATCCAGGGGATCGGCGCGGGCTTCATTCCGGCGACTCTCGATACGAATGTCTATGACGAGGTCATTCAAGTGAAGAATGAGGATGCCTTTGCGTACGGTAGGGAGTTCGCACGACGCGAGGGTGCACTCGTCGGCATTTCCTCGGGCGCAGCACTTGCTGCGGCTGCAGAGCTGGCACGCCGTCCGGAGTTCGCGGGCAAGAACATCGTCGCGCTTCTCCCCGATGGCGGCGATCGCTACCTTTCTACGGAGCTCTTCCTCGACCGCTGAAGCGATTGCGGCATCAAAGAGAGGGCTGCTGCATGCGTCAAAAACGACTTCGTGCAACAGCTCTTTTTGCTGTCTAGGACAAAAACCCCAGGTAAAGGAGATATAAAAAAATAAAAGTTTAATAAAAGCTCTTATCTTTGTCTTGCTACATACGATGAATCAATATACACTAAATAAATATATGGTATTGCATACATGAAAACATGGCTATGCGAGAATATTTGCACAAGCCGTATTTTTCTGTGTACAATGGGAGTGCGGACATAGGGATCGTTGCTATATCTGCAAAGCGAATGGAGAGTATAGGACAATCGTATGAGTAGTTGGACAAAAAAAGTAATGTTTGTGGGGCTGTCGCGCTGGTTCGAGCAGCTTCTTGCCGCCTGCTTCCGCAAGGAAGGCTGGGAGGTCTGCCGCCTGCGTGGTGCCGCGGAGGAAAAACCGCCGCAGGGCATTCAGACGTATGACTGTGCGCCGGAGAGTGAGGGCGCGGAAGCGGTCTTTGCCGTACAAAATCTGGATCTCCTCGTTCATCGGCTGGAGCGCGATCCCTCCCATGCGATGGAGCGTTTGGACGTGCTGCTGCGTCTGGCGCGGCAATCGAAGGTGAAGCGTGTCTTTCTGCTCTCGGGGTCTGATGTGTTTGCGCCCGGAACTACCCCCGTGGAGACGGATGTGCCGTCTCCGCAGACGGAGGAAGGACAGCTGCTCGTGCGTCTTGAGACGCTTGGGAACGTCTATCGTGAACAGGGGCTTCCTGTCTCCATCCTGCGCATGGCAGAGCTCTATGCACCGGGACAGACGTCCGATGACGGATTCGTCGGGCGTCTTTTTGGCGCGTCATTGA
>CAUVFG010000163.1:0-3483 GCA_963551125.1 uncultured Selenomonas sp.
GTCAAACATCACGCTCTAGGCGGCGATGAATTCCTCATCTAAATTCTTATTTATCTACCTTCAAGGGAGTGAGTCGAATGCCCAATTCGTACACCGAAGCCGACTATGAAAAGTCCGTGATGGAGCTATTTGCTGGGCTGGGCTACACGTGCGTCTATGGACCAGATGTGGAGCGCGATGTACGCACTCCACTCTACGAGGAAGAGCTGCGTGCGCAGCTGTATCGGCTCAACTCTTCACTCCCGAACGACGCCTTGACAGAGGCATTTGAGCAGTTGTCCAATATCGAGATAGGAGAACTGACGCAACGTAATGAGATTTTTACGGACTATCTGCAAAACGGTGTCCCTGTGCGCTACTTTGCGGATGGGGAGGAGCGTTCTGCCATTGTCTATTTGGTGGATTATGAAAACCTCACGAACAATTCGTTCATTGCCGCAAATCAGTGGACAATTGTTGAAAACAGTGAGAAACGTCCCGACATTATCCTCTTCCTCAACGGGCTTCCCGTTGTCGTGATTGAGTTGAAATCCCCTGCTCGCGAGGAGACAGATGCGAGTGAGGCATATCTCCAACTGCGCAACTATATGCAGGAGATTCCATCTCTCTTTGTTTACAATGCAATCTGTGTGATGAGTGACATGGGCACGTCCAAAGCCGGCACGATTACCTCGAATGAGGAGCGTTTCATGGCATGGAAGACGGTGGATGGCAGTTATGAAAATACGGCATACGCCCAGTTTGATACGTTTTTTGAGGGGATTTTTGCGCGGGCGCGTCTGCTCGACATCATCAAGAACTTTATCTGTTTCTCGAATGAGGGGCAGAAGTCAGTCAAGATTCTGGCGGGCTATCATCAGTATTTTGCCGTGCGCAGTGCAATTGCCTCGACCATTCGTGCCGCTGACGGCGATGGAAAGGGCGGTGTTTTCTGGCATACGCAGGGGAGCGGCAAGTCTCTCTCGATGGTCTTTTATGCACATTTACTGCAAACGGTGCTTGAGAGCCCGACGATTGTTGTGCTGACAGATCGCAATGATCTGGACGATCAGCTCTATGGGCAGTTTGCAAAATGCAAGGCGTTCTTGCGGCAAGACCCTGTGCATGCGACGAGCTGCGCGCATTTGCGAGAGCTTCTGACGGGGCGGCAGGCGAACGGCATCATCTTTACGACGATGCAGAAGTTCGAGGAGTCGGATGATGCATTCTCGGAGCGGCGGAATATCGTCGTGATGGCGGATGAGGCGCATCGCGGGCAGTACGGGCTGACGGAGCGGATCCGCCTGACACATAACGAGGCGGGTGAGGAGATTGCAAAGCGCGTGGTTGGGATCGCTCGCATTATTCGCAGCAGTCTGCCGAATGCGACGTATATCGGTTTTACGGGAACGCCGATTGCTGCAAAGGATCGCAGTACGCGCGAGGTATTCGGCGACTATATCGATATCTATGATATGACGCAGGCGGTGGAAGACGGCGCGACGCGTCCCGTGTACTATGAGAGCCGAGTCATGCAGCTGAAGCTGGATGCAGAGACGCTTGCGCTGATTGATGCCGAGTATGACCGCATGGCGCAGGAAGCGGATGCGGAGGTCATCGAAAAGAGCAAGCACACTCTCGGTCAGATGGAGGCGGTACTTGGGAATGACACGACGATTGACTCGCTCGTGCAGGATATTCTCTATCACTACGAGAACTACCGTGCCGACCTCCTCACGGGCAAGGCGTTGATTGTGGCGTATTCCCGCGCGATTGCGATGAAGATTTATGAGCGGATTTTGGAGCTGCGTCCTTCATGGACGGAGAAGGTCGCCGTTGTCATGACGGAGAGCAACAAGGATCCCGAGGAATGGCGGAAGATTATCGGGAACAAGCATCGGCGCGACGAGTTGGCGAAGATTTTCAAGGACAATGAGAGTCCGATGAAGATCGCGATCGTTGTGGATATGTGGCTGACGGGCTTCGATGTGCCGTCACTCGCGACGATGTACGTCTACAAGCCGATGAGCGGGCATAATCTGATGCAGGCAATCGCACGTGTGAATCGTGTGTTCCGCAATAAGGAGGGCGGGCTTGTCATCGACTATGTGGGGATTGCCTCCGCACTTAAACAGGCGATGAATGACTATACGGTACGTGACCGCAAGCACTATGGCGATACGGATATTGCAAAGGTCGCCTATCCGAAGTTCGTCGAAAAAATGGAGGTTGTGCGAGACCTCTTTCATGGGTACGATTATTCTGCGTTTCGGACGGGCAGTGATCTCGTGCGGGCAAAGACAATCAGTGGTGCGGTGGACTTCATCCTCGCTCCTGTAAGGGATGCAGAGAAAAACAGCTTTATGAAGGAGGCGCTGCTGCTGCGACAGGCGCTCTCGCTCTGTGCGTCGCTTGCACCGGAGGACTTGCGGTTCGAGGCGGCATTCTTTGAGGCTGTGCGCGTTCTTTTGGTGCGCTTCACGAATGCGGGCGGCGGAAAGAAGATTTCTCTGCCGGAGATGAATGCGCGCATCAATGATTTGCTGCGCCAGAGCATCAAGAGCGAGGGGGTTATCAATCTCTTTTCGGATGCGGGGCGTGAGTTCTCTCTGTTTGATCCGAAGTTTCTCGAAGAAATCGCGAAGATGAAGGAGAAGAATCTCGCCATCGAGCTGCTGAAGCGCCTGATCGCTGAGCAGGTGCAGGTCTATCGGCGGACGAATATTGTGAAGTCGGAAAAGTTCAGTGAGATTATCCAACGCGCGATGAATGCCTATTTGAATGGGATGCTGACGAATGAGCAGGTGATTGAGGAGCTGCTGAATCTGGCGAAGCAGATTTCTGCGGCGAATGCGGAGGGGGAGGCTCTCGGGTTGACGGCAGACGAGCTTGCCTTTTATGATGCGCTGACGAAACCACAGGCAATCAAGGATTTTTATGAGAACGAGGAATTGATTGCTATTACAAAGGAGCTGGCGGATACGCTGCGGAAGAACCGGACAATCAATTGGCAGCTGCGCCAGAGTGCACGTGCAAAGATGCGCATGCTGATCAAGCGGCTTCTCAAAAAGCATAAATACCCGCCGGAAGGCATGGATGATGCTGTTCAAACGGTGATGGAGCAGTGCGAGCTGTGGACAGATAACGCGGATGTGAACGTGCCTGACTTCTCTCCTATGCAGGGCTATGGATATGTGCCTGCTGAGGATTTGATGGCGGCGGAGGAGATTCGGCCGCTCTACGGGAAGGAATAGGCGCAAAATATAAAAGGCGGCAGTTGAGGAGTGCGTCCTCGACTGTCGCCTTCTTTGCTATTTTTTATGTCTGTATACGGTCATGCATGAGTCAGGTTGAGGTTTCTATAGCAAAAACCCTACGAAAGGCTATCTGAGTCCCGCTTCTCAGCATCTGCGCCCTACTGACACACTCTGTTGCCAGTTTTCTATACATAGGGAAGCACTGATAAATTCAGCACTACCATCTTGACGCATCTTTTTTGCCCGC
>CAUVFG010000164.1:0-3479 GCA_963551125.1 uncultured Selenomonas sp.
AGGACTCATCGCAGCCCGTGCACTCGTGCCCATGCAGCCAGATCACGACCGGCAGGGGCTTTACCTCCGCTGCCTCGACGACCTTCGTCATCATGTCCGTGCTGAGTCCCATCAGCGACGTGAGCGTCACGCAGCCCTTCAAAAAGCTGCGCCGACTCATGCCCTTTGCGAGATAGGCCTCCCACAAGCTCTCCCTTTTACTCACATGAATCCTCCTAACCAATACACTGTTTATAATTGATAATTATTACTCCTAGATATAGAAAATTTTTATAATCTTAGATTTATTTCTTGTATTTCAGCTTCTTCGCCGCCTTCTTTACGGCGTCGCGCTCCTTTGCCGCCATTGTATTCGGGCGGATCTCGGCGGCATGTCCGTCGCGGTCGCCGTCCGTGATGACGGTGTTCTCGCCGTCGTAGGCGATGATCTCATAGGTGCGGATGGTGTTCTTTTTGAGATCCAGTACGCGCCGCTGGAGGGTATAGGCAAGCTTTTCATATTCCTCATCGTGCATGGCTCTAACGAACTGCGCGCGGCCAAAGTCGTTGTAGAGGATGAGCTGCCAGTAGGAGATGCTCCCATCGCTGTTGCGCTGCATCTTCGAGCGGTCAAAGAACCAGCCGCGCCGCTCGTCCCCCTCGATAAAGAGCCAGTCGCCGTCCGCGAGCGTCACGGGTTCGATCGCCGTCGCCGCGCCGTAGGCAGCGTCGGATGCCACGGGAGCAATGCCGATCCCGTGCCCACCGTCCTGCGGTGCGGACTGCTCCTCGGCAGCATCCTGTGCTGCTGGCCCCTCAGGCACAGAGCGGAGTGTGCCGTCTTCATCGTGCGAACCGGCAGGCTCATCCCCCAGCTCGTCCATCTCCTCGTCCAGGACGCTCTCCTCGTCCGATGCACGCTCTGCGGGCGCGGTGCTCCCGTGGTGCTCCTCTGCCATCATGACCTCGTGGATGTCCTTCTTCTCCGCGCTCACGCCCCATGCAGGCAGGAGAAAAAGTCCTGCGACAATCATACAAATGAAGGATTTCATAGCATTCTCCCTTATAAATATCCTGCGGGGTTGACGGGCGCACCGTTTACGCGCACCTCGTAGTGCAGATGGGGACCCGTGGAGTAGCCCGTCGAGCCGACGTAGGCGATCACCTCACCGCGCCGCACGGTCTGCCCCGCCGTCACAGCAACGGCGGAGGCGTGCCCGTAGCGCGTCATGATCCCGTCGCCATGGTCGATGTCCACCATATTGCCGTAGCCGCCGTCATTCCATCCCGCTGTGGTTACAACGCCGTCGGCAGTTGCAACAATGGGCGTGCCCGTCTCGGCGGCGATGTCGATGCCCTGATGAAACTCCGTCCCGTTAAAGCGCAGTCCGTAGGGCGAGCTGACGTAGCCCGATGTCGGCCAGATCGAAGGCGTCGTGTGGGGGGCACTGTCCGAGGCATAGGAGGCCGCACCGGGGAACTCCCTGCGCATGGTCTCGGCGAGGAGGTCAATGGACGAGCGGCGGGCCGTAAGGCGTGCCTCGATCATCTCAAGGGCCTCGCTGAGCTCGGCTGTCGTGAGTTCATGCGGCGCTCCGCCCGTCGGTGCCTCTGTCCCCTCCTGAACCGTCTCGTCCGCTGCGGCGGGCGGTGCACCGACGATGGCACGCAGTCCGTCCTCGGAGCGGCGCAGCGTGTCGAGGTCGTGTTGGAGGGCAGAAGCCTTCTTCGATACCTGCAGGATCTGCTCCTGCTGAATGCGGTTCGCCTCGCGCAGCTGCGCCGTCTCCGACTCGTGCACATGGCCGTTCATGAGTGTGTAGATGGAGAGCACGGATGCCGCCGCGAAGACGGCGGCCGCCGCACCTGCGCCGGCGACAATCATGCGCAGCGAACCGAGGGAGAGCTTGACGGTGCGTGTCACGTCTTCCTCGCTGTCGATGAATTGGATTTTATAGCGTTTTTGCTGTTCTTCGTTCAAGTTCTTCTCCTGTATGATGGTTGATTTCTGCTTCCCTATCCTATCCGAAAAAAATGAAAACCTGCTGAGTGCCAGCAGGTTTTTTAGGAATCACTGATAAAATGAAGTCCGTCAGATTGGCACAGATTTTTCTGTCCGATTGAGGCAGCAAACCGGACGCATAGCCAGAGCTATGTGGAGGATTTGCTAACGAAAAGCGGGCAAAAAAGATGCGCTAAGATGGCGTGGCTGAATTTATCAGTGCTTCCTTTACTTGTCTTCAGTACCGGATCGGCAGCGGCTGTGCCATTGCTTCCTTCAGTACACCCTTTTCTTCATCGGTCAGGGGATACTCCGAGGAGCCGTTCTTGATGGGCTTGATGTAGCTGCGCGAGTCCGCGCGCGCAAAGATGCTCGAGAAGATCACACCGTCATTATTTGCGTCAAGCATCGCAACGGCATAGCTGAGGTCACCGCCCATGTCCTCAAACGCGCGGAAGCGTACCATGGCAGTGCGTACGATGGTTTTGCGGAGAAACTGACGGATGAACTCGTTTTCCTCAAGAATACGCGCATTCGTCGCCGTGACCTGCTCGACCTCGCGGATATGCTGGATGAGCATCCCCTCAAGATCCTCCGTCTCCGAGCCGCGCATCATCGCGCGGTAGTTCTCCCGCATGGTCGAAAGGCGCACCATCGTATAGATTACAAGGATCAATAAGACCAAAATCAGCAGCATGGAGGTGAGCAGAAGCGCCGCCTCATGCGATGCGATAAAACTAACAAGATTGTTCAGAAACAATGCTTTTTCCCTTCTTCCCTACTTCACCTGAGAGCCTTACACGGTAAAGTTCTGCGTGGAGACTGCACGCAGCGCCGCACGTTTGTCCTCCTTGGCCCCGTCGTCTGTACCCGTGAGGAGCATCATGAGACGTTCCAGGTCATCTGCGGAGAAATAGCTGATCTCAAGGCGGCCCCTGCCCTGGTCGCGTCCTTCCTGTATGCGCACCTTTGTCCCGAGGCTGCGCGTCAGGCGCTCCTCCGCCTCGCGCATGAAGATGTCGGGCGTGCGCGTTTTCGCCGGCTGCGCCGTCTTATTGAGCGCGTTTGGGTCCTTCGTGAGACGCTTGACGAGCGCCTCCGCTCCGCGCGCGGAGAGCTCTCGCTCCTGGATGTACTCCGCAGCCTCACGCTGGAGCTCCTTGCTCTCGAGTGCGAGCAGAGGGCGCACCTGTCCCATCGTAAGGACGCCGTTTGCGACGAATGCCTGCACCTCCTCGGCGAGACGCAGGAGGCGGACGCTGTTTGCAATCGCCGAGCGGCTGCGGGCGACGCGCCGCGCGAGTTCCTCCTGCGAGAGGTGGAATTCGCTGAGGAGACGCCCGTAGGCATGTGCCTCCTCGATGGGGTTCAAATCCTCGCGCTGTATGTTCTCGATGAGCGCCATCTCCGCCAGCTCTGCGTCGGATGCTACGCGAAAGACGACGGGGACGGTCGTAAGTCCCGCGAGCCGTGCTGCACGCAGGCGGCGCTCGCCTGC
>CAUVFG010000165.1:0-3466 GCA_963551125.1 uncultured Selenomonas sp.
AGGCACTCGGCACGCGCAAGGCGGAGCTGTCGAATATGACGGAGCTCTCGGGCTACATCCGCATGGAGTTCTTCATTCCTGCGCGCGGCCTGATCGGCTTCCGCTCGGAGCTGCTCACGAGCACGAAGGGCAACGGCATCATGAACCACATCTTCCATGGCTATGTGCCGTACAAGGGAGATATGAGCGGGCGTTCCCACGGCTCCCTTGTGGCGTTCGAGCAGGGCGAAACGACGGGCTACGGCATCTTCTCACTGCAGGATCGCGGTACGATGTTTATCTCGCCGGGACAGCAGGTCTACGAGGGTATGATTGTCGGCGAGAATACGCGTGACATCGACATGGACATCAATCCGTGCAAGAAGAAGAATGTCACGAATATGCGTACGTCGGCATCGGATGAGGCGATTCGGCTCACCCCGCCGCGCATTCTTAGTCTGGAGCAGGCACTTGAATACATCAATGACGACGAGCTTGTCGAGGTAACGCCGGAGAACATTCGCCTGCGCAAGGCGATTCTCGATCGTACGGCGCGCGGACGCGCAGCAAAGAACGCACGCAAGTAAAACAACATAAGTGATCGTATAAAAGTCCTGACGGATACGGGAAATTATCCTTTTACTGCGTTCTCCTTGCTTTTCTGGAAGAAATGTGATAGTATGACTCCGTTACTATTACGAGAAGCTGTCACAACTTTTCTTGAAATTTACATCTATGAGGAAGGAAGAGACAAATGAGTGCAAATTCGTTGTTTTCACGCGTGAGAGATATGGGCTCGCGCGTGGTAGACATTTTTTTTCCTTCTGATGCCGACAGCTATGAAGACGAGGAAGAGATTCTGAAAGCCCAGCCGCAACCCGCTGTCCGGCAGCACGTCGAGGAGATGAATACGCGCAAGGTGGTAAACGGTGGTACGATATCATATCAGGGCGCGTCCTACAGCAGCTTTTCGTCTGCGCCGCGTACCCCCACGGCGGATGACGGCGGCACGCCGCTGACCGTGCATACGACGAAGGTAGCAGAGCTCAAGGTGCGCATTCATCGCCCGCGCCGCTATGATGATGTGGGCGTTGCGGTGAAACAGCTCAAGCAGGGCATTGCGGTAACGGTCAATTTCGATTGCCTGAACGAGCCGGAGCGTCGCCGTGTCTGCGACTTCCTGAACGGTGCGTGCTATGTGTTGCACGGCACGGCGCGTGTGGTGTCAAGCACGATCATCCTCTATGCGCCGAAGGGTGTCGATGTGACGGAGGCGGTTGCACAGCCGCATTGAGCGCGTTGAAAATTGCATTTGATCGGTGGAGAGCTTCGGCTCTCCATTTTTATGCAAAAATATTGCTCGGGGCGTTGTCTTGCAGCGTTTCTTGTGCTATAATATCCCGCAGTGTTTAGGAAGCACTGATAAATTCAGCGATTCCTTAAAAATCACGCGCTTACGATAGCTGCTCTGTGCCGTACTGTGTGCGGTGGTGCAGCGGATGAGGGGCGCGGAAGAACAACAGGAGGTATTTTCCATGGCAGTAATTTCTATGAAGCAGCTTCTGGAGGCAGGCGTTCACTTCGGACATCAGACCCGCCGCTGGAACCCGAAGATGGCGCGTTACATCTTCACGGAGCGCAACGGTATCTACATCATCGATCTGCAGAAGACGGTGCGCAAGGTGGACGAGGCGTACAACTTCCTCCGCAGCGTTGCGCAGGAAGGCAAGTCCGTGCTCTTCATCGGCACGAAGAAGCAGGCGCAGGAGGCAATCCGCGAGGAGGCTCTGCGTGCAAATATGTTCTATGTCAATGAGCGCTGGCTCGGCGGCATGATGACGAACTTCCAGACGATTCAGCGCCGCATTCACCGTCTCAAGTCCCTTGAGGAGATGGAGGAGAACGGTACGCTTGAGCTCCTGACGAAGAAAGAGGCGCAGGGGCTGCGTCACGAGAAGGAGAAGCTCGAGCGCTATCTCGGCGGTATCAAGGACATGAACCGTCTGCCGGGCGCGCTCTTCGTGGTCGACCCGCGCAAGGAGCGCATTGCGGTCGCTGAGGCGCGCAAGCTGAACATCCCCATTGTCGCGATTGTCGATACGAACTGCGATCCGGATGAGATCGACTATGTGATCCCGGGCAATGACGATGCGATCCGTGCGGTGAAGCTCCTCACGGGCTGCATGGCGGACGCTGTGCTCGAGGGGAATCAGGGCGGTGCGCAGGAACCTGCGGCTGAGTAAGGAAATAAGCAGAGGGGTAAGGGATATTATCCCTTGCCCCTTTTTTGGACGAATGATTTGGAGGAAATACAATGGCAATCACTGCTGCAATGGTAAAGGAACTGCGTGAGCGCACGGGCGCGGGTATGATGGACTGCAAGAAGGCGCTTGCGGAGATGGACGGCGATATGCAGAAGGCAATCGACTATCTGCGCGAGAAGGGCATTGCAAAGGCGGAGAAGAAGGCGGGCCGTATTGCTGCCGAGGGCGCTGTGACGGCGTACCTCACGACGGACGCGAAGGTCGGTGCGATCGTTGAGATCAACTGCGAGACGGACTTCGCTGCGGGCAATGAGCAGTTCCGCGCGCTGAGTGCAAAGGTCGCAAAGCACATTGCGGAGACGAACCCCGCCGATCTCGATGCGCTGAACGCAAGCCAGCTCGACGGCAAGGATGTCGCCTCTCTCATCACCGAGGCGACGGCGACGATCGGCGAGAAGATCTCCCTGCGTCGCTTTGCGCGCTATGAGAGTGCGGGTCGTGTTGCAACGTACATCCACATGGGCGGCAAGATCGGCATTCTCGTGGACCTCTCGGGCGGCAATGAGCAGCTCGGCAAGGACATTGCGATGCAGATTGCTGCGGCCTCCCCGCTTGCGATCGACCGTTCCGGCGTGACGGCGGACGACATTGAGCACGAGAAGGAAGTGCTCCGCAAGCAGGCACTCGAGGAGGGCAAGCCCGAAAAGATCGTCGAGAAGATGGTCGAGGGACGCATCAACAAGTTCTACGAGGAGGTCTGCCTGCTCGAGCAGAAGTTCGTGAAGGATCCCGAGCAGAAGGTCTCGGCTGTGCTCGGCGGCGTTGAGGTCAAGGCGTTCACGCGCTTCCAGCTCGGCGAGGGCATCGAGAAGAAGCAGGAAGATTTCGCTGCGGAGGTTGCTGCACAGATGCAGTAATGACATGAAGGAATCGCTGATAAAATGAAGTCCGTCAGATTGGTGTAGATTTTTTGTCCTATCAAGGAGACAAACCGGACGCATAGCCGCCCGCTATGTGGAGGATTTGTCGACGCAGAGAGGGCGAAAAAGATACGCCAAGATGATGGTGCTGAATTTATCAGGGCTTCCTTAAAAGAAGGGGCTGTTGTGCGGGGCATATTTTGCTTCGTGCGGCGCCCTTTTTTTGCAGACAGACACAGGATTTTTTCAACGAAGTATGCTATAATGGCGCAAAGAACAGACAGGAGGAGTCATCGTGGAAGC
>CAUVFG010000166.1:0-3454 GCA_963551125.1 uncultured Selenomonas sp.
TACGTTGCTCCCTCCAATGCAGATGAGGCACTCCTGATTGACGGACTGAAGGTCTTTGCAGTAGAGAATCTGGCACAGCTTGTGCGTCATCTGACGGGGGCAGAAACACTGACTCCTGCTGTGCCACAAGCAACAGAACAGAAAAAAGACGCCGCCTTTACCGATGACTTTGCGGACGTGCAGGGACAGTATCAGGCGAAACGTGCGCTTGAGATTGCGGCGGCAGGAGGGCACAATGTTCTGATGGTCGGTGTACCCGGTTCCGGCAAGACGATGCTCGCCCGTCGGATGAGTTCGATTCTGCCGGAGCTGACGAAGGAAGAAGCCATTGAGATCACGAAGATCTATAGCATCTCGGGGCTGCTGGGTAAAGATACGGGGCTTGTGACGACGCGCCCCTTCCGCAGTCCGCATCATACGTCCTCGACGGTGGCGATGATCGGCGGCGGGAGCATTCCGCGTCCGGGTGAGGTGACACTTGCGCATCACGGCGTGCTCTTTCTCGACGAGCTGCCGGAGTTCAGTAAAAAGACGCTTGAGGTGCTGCGCGAGCCGATCGAGGATCGTCAGATTACGGTGTCGCGTGCGAACGCGACGCTGACCTTTCCCTCTAGTATCATTTTGGTAGCGGCAATGAATCCGTGCCCTTGTGGATTTTTCGGGGATAAGAGCCATGCATGCGAGTGTTCGGCGGGGGAGATCAAGCGCTATACGCGCAAGCTGTCGGGACCGCTGCTGGATCGGATTGACCTTCATATTCGTGTCGCGCGTGTCGACTATACGGATCTTCACACAACGCGCCGGGCGGAGCCCTCCGAAGCAATTCGTCAGCGTGTTGTGGCGGCACGTATCATTCAGCGCGAGCGATTGCAGAGACACGGCCTCTTTTGCAATGCGCAGATGAATCACAGCATGATAAAGCAATACTGCCGACTTGAGAAGGAAGCGGAAACGCTGCTTGAGACGGCGTTTCATCGGATCAATCTATCGGCGCGCTCCCATGACCGTATTATCAAGGTGGCGCGGACGATTGCAGATCTGGGGCAGAGTACGACGATCACAGCGGCGCATATTGCGGAGGCGATCCAGCTGCGCAGCGATGTCGGTCTAAATATTGATTGACAGGCTTTTGAAAATGGGGGATATACGATGATCGAGCAAATAAAATCTGTAAAACTCGAGATATTTATCCCTGAGTCGCATTTGCCCCAGCTCCGCCAAGCACTCCGTTCGGTGGGCGCTGGGAAGATCGGGAACTATGACAGCTGTCTTGCATACTCGCGTGTGACGGGCTCGTGGCGTCCGCTCGAAGGGGCGTCGCCGTACGAGGGTAAGGTCGGCGAGCTGTGCGAGGCACCGGAGCTCAAGGTCGAGCTGCGCGTGGATGCGGATCGGGTAGAGGAGACGCTTGCGGCGATCAGAGCAATACATCCTTACGAAACACCGGAGATTTTCGTCATACCTCTTTGGGGCTAAAAGTGGGACGGATGGAAGATATACGTTCTTTACATCATGTGTTATAATAAGGAGGTCTTTGTTCGTTGAGAAAATGGAGGGGCAACACTTGGCTGAAAAAATCCGTCCTGATCTGCTCGCCTTTTTAAAGCCGAATGCTGCGCCGCTGCGTATCCTCGTGGTCGAGAGTTCGGTGTATCTGCATGAACTGCATAGGCTGTTTCCGCAGGCGGAGCTCTATGCCGTCGCGGCTGAACCGGACGAGGCGGAGATAGAGGATCTGTCAGAGGTTCACTGGCAGATTTTGGACTATCTTGCTGTGCCGCTCCCGTATACGCGTGGGTTCTTCGACTATATTATTTCGGATCTTACCTTTGAGAATGCCGACAATCCGCAGGATATTGCTGCGGGTTTTTCCATGTTTCTAAAGGAGACGGGGGCGCTTCTCACAAGCTTCCGCAACATTCGGCATTGGTCTGTGCTCCAAAATCTGATGGAGGGACATTATTACAATATAGTTTCCCGTCTTTACGCCAGACGTGAGTTTGAAAATCTTCTCTATGCCTCGTTTTATAAAAGTGTTCGCGTACGTCAGCAGCGGCGCGAGGCGTCGAAAGATCTGATTGAGCGTCTCGTGACAGCGGGATTTGAAAACGAATGCGATGATCTTGAGACAGAGTTCTATCTCGTGCGCGCCGATCACTCCATGCCGGAGCTGTCCCTGTTGAAATCCATGTATACATCGAAAGAACGTGAGCGCATGGTGCGCCTCATTCATCGGATTGAGTACGATGTGGAGCGTGCGACATCGGTGTGTGCTTTGTGGGAGATTGTAGATCGCCTTGCAGTATTTCCTGCATATCTGTCTTCATTGGTGCGTGAGACCGTTGTCCATACGGAGCCATTCTATCAAAGGCTATCAGAGGAGTCCCATGGGCGGGATGTTTTTATTTATGAGATGATGGAGACGAGTGCGATGGAGAGCGTTGACCCGTTGGAGCGGGAGCGTTATCGCGCGATGCAAATAAAAATGTCCAATAGGAAAGAGATAAGTTGATGAGTCTGGATCGGAATAAAGTCGCCTTCATTACCTGTGTCAACGATGAGGATATGTATAGTGAATGCCTTTTGTATTTACAATCGCTGAACATTCCTGATGAGATGACAGTGGACTATGTACCCGTGCGCAATGCTGTCTCTATGTGTGCAGGCTATAACGAGGGGGCGTGCGCGACGGATGCGAAATACAAGGTATATCTGCATCAGGATGTACTTGTCGTCAACAAGAATCTTATCGCGGATCTGCTCTCTATTTTTGCGGACGAGACGGTTGGGCTGATCGGCATGATTGGCTGCCGCAGTCTGCCGCGCTCCGGCGTCTGGTGGGATGGGCTGCGCACCTATGGGCGCGTCCTCCATCACTGCGAGCCGGAGAGCGTCGTGGATTCGCACTGCATGGAGCCGGATGGCGTGTATATCGACGTTGAGGCCGTGGACGGGCTCTTCCTCGCCACGCAGTACGACATCCGTTGGCGTGAGGATCTGTTCACGGGCTGGCATCTCTATGACACCTCGATGTGTATGGAGATGCAGCGGCATGATTTTAAGGTAGTCGTACCGAATCAGGAGGAGGACTTCTGGTGTATTCACTGCCCGCGCGAGAAGCCGCTCGCACCCGAATACAAACGATACCAGAAGATATTTCTGCATGAATATGGTGCAGAATTACATCCCGAGGTCTGAGTCAAATCTTTGTAGAAAGGAGGTTTTCATCTATGCAGGAGCAGCCGCCAAAGGCTGAACATGCGGCAGAGGAGAAGATTAACTGGTTGAAGCTCGCCACAAAATTTTCTGCTGATGGCGATCTAAAGGGAATGCGTGCCTGTGCCCAAGAGGTGGATCGCCTGATGGAGGGCGATGTCGACGCGATGGCTGTCAACGCTGAGGTGGCACTCTACAGCGGCCGAATCGACGAGGCAGAGGCGCTTGCCGAGAATGT
>CAUVFG010000167.1:0-3415 GCA_963551125.1 uncultured Selenomonas sp.
AGACGAACCGCACGCCGTTCGACCTCGTGGAGGGCGAGTCCGAGATCATCGCGGGGCCTTTTACGGAGTACTCGGGGATGCGCTGGGCACTGTTCTTCCTTGAGGAGTACGCGAACCTCTTGACGGCAGCGATTCTTGCGACGACGTTCTTTCTCGGCGGCTACAGCGGCCCCGAGTTCCTGCCGGGCTTCGTCTGGTTCGGCATCAAGGCGGTACTCATGGTGCTGCTCATCATGTGGTTTCGCTGGACGTTTCCGCGCACGCGCGTCGATCAGATCCTCACCTTTGGCTGGAAGGTGCTCGTGCCGCTCTCGATCCTCAATGTCTTTTTGACGGGGGTCGGGATGTATCTCGTCGGTATTGTCTAAAGGAGGGGCTCTGATGTTTGGAAAAGGCCTCTTGACAGGCATGAGCGTCACATGGAAGCATCTCTGGGGCAAGAAGGAAACGTTCTGCTACCCCGAAGAAAAACTTCCGATGACGGATAATTTCCGCGGGGGAAACCTCGCGATGGACTGGCGTGTCTGCATCGGCTGCTCGATGTGTGCGAATGCGTGCCCGAACAAGGCACTCGATCTTACCATTGTACAGGATGCAAAGAAAAAGCGTCATATGAAGTCCTATGTGCACAAGTCGGGACGCTGCCTCTACTGCAATCTCTGCGTGGAGGTTTGCCCCGTCAAGACCCTCGTCTGGGACAAGGACTATGCGATTTCGACGTGGAGCAAGGAGACGATGACCCACGACGCAATGACGGACAAGGATCGCGCGGATCTGGAGGAATTCCTCGCGCAGGTCGAAGTTGAGGCAGCGGAGGAAAAGGCGAAGAAGGAAGCCGCTGCCAAGGCAAAGGCGGAGGCGGCCGCGAAGGCAAAAGCCGAGGCGGAGAAGGCTGCGGCGGAGAATCCGGAGGCGGCAAAGCCTGCGGCAGCGGAAAAACCCGCTGCGCCCGCCGATGCGGCAGAAAAAATGGCGGCGGCGAAGGCGGCTGCAGCCAAGGCAGCTGCGGCAAAAGCCGCCGCAGCAAAAGCTCAGGCGGCGGAGAAATCGGCTGAGACGAAGGCGGAGCCGCCCGTCGAAACGAAGGACACGGAGCAGAAAGGAGGGACGGCATGAGCATCATCTTCTATTTTCTTGCGGTGGTGACGATCATCGGTGCCCTCGGTGTCGTCCTGTCCCCGAATGTCGTGCACAGCGCACTGTTTCTCGTCCTCTCCTTTATCGGTGTGGCGGCGATCTACTTCTATATCGGCGCGGAGTTCCTCGGCGCGGTGCAGCTGATGGTCTACAGCGGGGCGGTTGCTGTCCTCATCGTCATGGCAATCATGCTGACGCGCCGCGACTCAATGGCGCAGTCGAATCCCTCGCAGAAGCTCTTTCGCCGCGTGGTGACGGGACTGCTCGCGGGCGGATTCTTCTTCCTCATCGGTCTCGGCATTGTGCTCTCGCCTCTGCCGGGCGGGGAACTTGGCGCGTCTACGGGCGCACAGGAGATTGCGCGGCTGATGCTTGGCACCTATGTGCTGCCGTTTGAGATCGTGGCGGTGCTGCTGCTCGTTGCGATGGTCGGGGCACTTGTCCTCGCGAGGGGAGGGGATACGGCATGATCGGACTACCGGAACTGCTCTTTGTTGCCGCCGTGCTCTTCTGCATCGGACTTTACGGTCTGCTCACGCGGCGCGGCATCATCCCGATCCTCATGTGCGTGGAGCTGATGCTGAATGCGGTGAACATCAACCTCATCGCATTTGACCGCTTCTATGCACACAATATGGAGGGACAGCTCATGGCGCTCTTCTCGATCGCGGTCGCCGCGTCCGAGATCGCCGTCGGGCTTGCTCTCGCGTTCCGTCTGTATCAGATCCGCTTCACGACGAATGTCGATGAACTGGATACGCTCAGAGATTAGGGGAGGGGAGCGATATGTTTACATTTGCACTTACGCATGCCTATCTGATCCCACTCTTCCCCGCGCTGGCATTTCTCATCATCGGACCGTTCACGCGGCAGGAAAAGAATCTCTCTGCAGCGATTGCGATCACAATGATGTCGCTTGCGTTCGCGTTCTCCATCTTTGTCGCACTCGCCACCGTGAACTATCAGATCACGATGAACGATCCGTATGTGATGAAGGCGCTCTGGGCGCAGATCGGAGATGTAAAGCTGACGATGGGCGTGCTCATCGACCCGCTCGCGGCGATGATGCTCGTCATTGTGACGCTCGTCTCGCTGCTCGTCTACATCTACTCCGTGAGCTACATGGAGCACGACGAGGGGATGGGGCGCTTCTTTGCGTTCATCTCGCTGTTCTCGGCATCCATGCTCGGGCTTGTCGTCTCGGTCAACTTCCTCCAGCTCTACGTGTTCTGGGAGGGCGTCGGCCTCTGTTCCTACCTGCTGATCGGGTTCTACTATCACAAGGTGTCGGCGCGTGAGGCGGCGAAAAAGGCGTTTATCACAACGCGCATCGGTGACTTCGGGATGCTGGTCGGGATCCTGCTCGTACAGATGGTGTTCGGGACGATGGACTTCATCGAGCTGCGCATGCTTGTACCGCCGTACGTTGTTGCTGCGGGCACGGGCTTCCTGACCGTCATCGGCCTCCTGCTCTTTATGGGGTCGATCGGCAAATCGGGTCAGTTCCCGCTGCATGTCTGGCTGCTCGACGCAATGGAAGGTCCTACGCCTACATCGGCGCTCATCCACGCTGCGACGATGGTCGCGGCGGGTGTCTACCTCGTCGCGCGCGCATTCTTCATCTTCAGTGAATCTCCGTTCGTGATGGACTTTATCGCGGGGCTCGGTGCATTTACTGCGCTCTTTGCGGCAATCATCGCCGTGACCCAGCGCAAGTTCAAGTCGGTGCTCGCGTACTCGACAATCAGTCAGCTCGGCTATATGATGCTTGCGGTCGGTGTCGGTGCGTTCTCCGCCTCGATGTTCCACCTCATGACGCATGCCTTCTTCAAGGCGATGCTCTTTCTCTGTGCGGGTGCGGTCATGCATGCGCTGCACGATGAAACGGACATTACGAAGATGGGCGGTCTGTGGAAGAAGATGCCGCTCACGTTCGCAGCGATGCTTGTCGGCGTGCTTGCCATTGCGGGCATTCCACCGTTCTCGGGCTTCTTCTCAAAGGATGAGATCCTCGCGGCGGTCATGCACGCGAGCACCCCGCTCTACGTGATGGCAACCGTCACGTCCTTCCTCACGGCATTCTACATGGCGCGTCTGCTCATTCTGGCGTTCCTCGGCGAGGGCCGCAGCAAATACGAGGCACACGAGGTCGACGCATTCATGCGCTGGCCAATGATTATGCTCATCCTGCTCACCCTCGTGAGCGGTGCATGGGGGTACTTCGGCGGGTTCTCCGTCTGGATCAACGAAGGCGTTCCGCATCATGAGGCGATTGACT
>CAUVFG010000168.1:0-3412 GCA_963551125.1 uncultured Selenomonas sp.
GGGCAAATCCCGCGCAGTACCGTCAGCTGCTCGCGCGCGCGATTCGGCGCAAGCGCTGGGGTTCAGGGCTTCTCGCAATGCTCGTTCTGACGATGCTCATTTCGAGTGTCGGTGGCTGGTACGCAAACAAGAAGGAGCAGCTTGTCCCTGCCGTTGCGGTCAAGGCGGAGGACGGCCTCGTGCAGATCCCGCTTGAGGAGGTTTCCGACGGACATCTCCACCGCTATGCCTTTCGCGCCTCGGATGGAACGGAGGTGCGTGTCATCATCGTACAGAAGGGCGGCTCCGCGTTTGGTGTGGGACTGGATGCCTGCGAGATCTGCGGTGCGACGGGCTATTTCGAGCGTGACGGACAGATCGTCTGCCGTCTCTGCGATGTCGTCATGAACAAGGCGACGATCGGCCTCCCGGGCGGCTGCAACCCGATCCCTGTGGAGTACCGTGTGGCGAGCGGCAGCGTGCAGATCTCGGCGGACACGCTCGAAGCGGCACGCATTCACTTCCGGTGACGGCATGAGAGGAGGAAAGCCATGTTTTGGCAAATGGTAAAAGGGGCGCTCATCCGTCAGCGCGGGAGGTTCATCCTCATCGCTCTGACGGTTGCACTCGGCGTTTCGCTCGCGACTGCCATGCTGAATGTCATGTTCGACATCGGCGAGAAGGTCAATCAGGAGCTGAAGGCGTTCGGTGCGAACATCACGGTTACGCCGCGCAACTCGATGGTGCTCAAGGATCTCTACGGCGTGGAGACGACCACGAGTATGCACCGCGAATACCTTGAGGAGTCAGATCTCGGCAACATCAAGACAATCTTCTGGACGAACAATATCGTTGCGTTCTCACCGTCATTGACGACGAACATCACGCTCGCGGACGGCGAGACGGTTCCGTTCTTCGGCACATGGTTTGAGCACACGCTCACGCTGCCGACGGATGAGGTCTACACTACGGGTGTAAAATTTATGAAGTCGTGGTGGCATGTCGATGGTGACTGGGCGGACGATACGCAGACGGATCAGGTGCTCGTCGGTACGAAGCTCGCGCAAAAGCTTGGCGTTACCACAGGCAGTACGATTTCCTACAAAAAGCCGGACGGCTCGGACGGGAGTCTTACGGTCACGGGCATTCTCTCGGGCGGCGGCGAAGAGGAGAATCAGATCGTCGGTTCGCTCGCTTGTGCACAAGAGCTTGCGAATGCGGCAGGCAAGATTGATCAGGTGGAGGTCAGTGCAATGACGACGCCGGAGAATGATCTTGCGCGTAAGGCAGCAGAGAATCCGAAGTCACTCTCGCAGGCGGAGTATGATATCTGGTACTGCACGTCGTACGTCGGTTCCATCGCCTATCAGATCGAGGAGGTCATGCATAATGCGGCAGCGCATCCCGTGCGCCAGATCGCAGAGTCCGAGGGCAAGATTCTCGGCAAGACGCAGCTCCTCATGCTGCTGATTACGGTTTTGTCGCTGCTCTCCTCGAGCCTTGGCGTCAGCAACCTCATCAGTGCGAACATCATGGAGCGCAGCCGCGAGCTGGGACTCCTGAAGGCACTTGGTGCGACGAATCGCGCCGTCGTGCTCTCCGTTCTCGCGGAGATCTTTATTGCAGGCATCCTCGGCGGCATTCTCGGCTACGTCGTCGGACTCGGCTTTGCCCAGCTCATCGGTGAGAATGTCTTTGGCTCGGGCATTGCAGTGAATCCGTACGTCATTCCGATCATTGCCGTGCTCATGTCGCTCGTGCTGATCATCGGGAGCGTGCCCGCGATTCGTATGCTTCTGTCGCTGCAGCCGGCAGAGGTTCTCTATGGCAGGTGATGAATGATGAATCGATATAAAATGTTCTTTATCATGGTCGCGAACTCCCTGCTGCGGCGGCGTGCGCGCATGGCGATTGCCCTGCTCGCCGTCGCCATCGGTGCGACGATCATCTCGGGCATGATTACCGTTTACAAGGAAGTGCCGGAGCAGATGGGGCGTGCGTTCCGCGCATACGGGGCGAACCTCCTCATTCTGCCGGGTGCGGACACGGGCGTGATTCAGGAGAGTTCGATTGCCGCTGTACGGAAATCGCTCTCGGGCTATGAGATCGTCGGCATTACACCGTTCCTTTACGATACACTTCTCATCAACCATCAGACGGTCATGGCAGGCGGGACGGATTTTGCCGTGCTGCAGGAAGTCAGTCCATATTGGCAGATCCGTGGTGAATGGCCGACGGCAGGGGAGAAGGAGATTTTGCTCGGTGCGGAGTTTGCGTCAAAGCTGCGCGTGAACCCCGGCGATACGATCACCGTCTCGGGCGGCGAGGGCACGATTGTGAGTGATTACCGCGTGTCCGGCATCGTCCGCACGGGCGGGAATGAGGAAAACTTTGTCTTTGTCTCCCTGCCTGATATGCAGAGCATGAAGAGCCGTCCCGGTGAGCTGAGTCTTGCGCAGGTTTCCGTTGTTGCGGGGCAGGATGAGCTGACGCGTGCGGAAGAAAAGATCCGCACAGATGTGCCGGGCGTTGAGCCGCAGCTTGTCAAGCAGATCGCCCAGTCCGAGGGGACGGTGCTCGGCAAGCTCCAAGCACTCGTGCTCATTGTCACCATCGTTGTCCTCGTGCTGACGCTGATCTGCGTCTCGACGACGATGATGGCGATCGTGACGGAGCGGCGGCGTGAGATCGGACTGAAAAAGGCGCTTGGCGCGGATAACCGTCACATCGTTGCGGAGTTCTTCGGTGAGGGATGTTTGCTCGGTTTTCTGGGAGGTATACTTGGTTCGGGCTTTGGCTATCTCTTTGCCCAGAGCGTCAGTGTCAACGTGTTCGGACGCGGCATCGAGTTCTCGGCGACGATTGTCGTCGTTGCGCTCGTCATGTCTGTCTTTGTGACGGGGCTTGCATCGCTCCTGCCCGTGCGCATTGCGACAAGTGTGGATCCCGCGATCATCCTGCGCGGTGAATGAGTGAAGGAAGCGAGGAAAAAGAATGAGTCTGCTTGAACTGCGGCACGTTTCCAAGGCGTACAACGAAAAGGTGCTTGCGCTGGACGATGTCAATCTCAAGGTTGAAAAAGGCGAGTGGCTTGCCGTCATGGGTCCCTCCGGCTCGGGCAAGTCGACACTCATGAACATCATTGGCTGCATGGACAGTGCGACGAGCGGTGAGGTCATCCTCGACGGCGAGGTGCTGACGGATGCGACGCCGGAGGAGCTGACGCGCTACCGCCGTGACAAGATCGGCATCGTCTTCCAGCAGTTCCACATGATCCCGTACCTGACGGCGGTCGAAAACATCATGGTCGCGCAGTATTACCACAGCATGCCCGATCGCGATGAGGCGATGGCGGCACTCGAACGTGTCGGGCTTGCAGACCGTGCGAGCCATCTGCCGAGCCAGCTCTCGGGCGGTGAGCAGCAGCGCGTCT